>CAZFDX010000540.1:0-9943 GCA_964518325.1 uncultured Alcaligenaceae bacterium
GGTTTGACCAATGTTGGCCACCACACGAACTTGGCTATCGCCAATGGCTTCAGGGAGTTTGACCTTTTCGCTGGCAGCGATCGGTTTGATCTCACCACCTGCGACCGGTGTGCGAACCTCCGCGGGTTTCGTGTATGGGGCCACGGGCTTGGTCAACTCGGCTGGTATGATTAACTTTAGGCCCCCCCCCTCCTCGATCGGAACCGGAGGCTGCAACTGAGGTTGGCTCGGTGCAGTTTTCTCTTCGGGGGCTAAATTCGTGGGAAGTCGCGGGGGTTCCGTGGGACGTTTCCGAATAATCAACGGATCATCATCGAACGGGTCCAGAACACTCCCCGGCGTCGTCGGTTTGGTGGATGGGGAGTCTGGTTTGATGGGAACCGTTGGTAAAACCTCGGGAGATTGCGACCGTGCCAAATAAACTGCTTTGGCATCCCGTTGCATGAGGATTCGTTCGGTTTGGGCAACAGTTTCTGCTCGGTCTCGCTCGGTTCGAGACAATCTCGGGTCGGGGCGGCTCGATAAGCAACCCACCATCGAGAAGGTGAGCAATCCTCCCCAAAAAAGCCGACAAGGTATCATGTGCATGTTGAGGGCCATCCGTTGCCTCCGCGCACGTCATCCGGACGTTGCGTTGGGAATGTTCCCACCTCGTCTATAAAGATCGGCTCAAAATAAAACAAGATGAACCTTTATCAGAAAAAACCGCTCCGAGAAATGGCTTGGCCCGTTCCCAGAATCTTACGGGGATCAGGGTAATTTCTCTCGATTCTCTAATCTTCGTGAATTAACAGCGCCTGAAAAACGAACACTCTGCACCCCGAAACGAACACTCTGCACCCTGAAACAAACACTCTGCATCCTGAAACGAATCCACAACCATCGAACGTTCAAAATGATATGCGGAGGGTGGATGCATGACGTGTGGAGGATAGGAGGATAACTTGTGGGGGATGGGCTTCGTGCTGAGTGCGAGCTTTGCTAGCCCCTACATTCGACCCCTCGCTAGACATTCTCACGGGGTTTGTCTAAAACCTCATTCTTAGGATGAAGATTATTCAAAGGAAGGATCAACGGTGGATTCATTACCGCAGAGAAAATGGTGGCGTGAACCGGGCCTTTTTCTCGTGATGGCCTTAGTGCTGGTGGCCTATGTGGCTCGGATCGAGCAAATTCCTGTCCGTGGTGAGGAACCCCGTCGGGCTCGCGTCGCTCAAGAAATGATCGAGAGCGGTAATTGGCTGGTTCCCACTCAGCAAGGGATCATCTTTCGGGATCGGCCCCCGTTACAGAATTGGGTCATTGCTCTAAGCATCCAAGCGTTTGGGGATAATCACCCCGTGGCGATTCGCTTTCCCTCGCTATTGGCGTTGTTCGCCTTGACCATCATTCTGTATGGGCATGGGCGACAGTTTCTCAATCAAACGGGGGCCACCGCTTCGGCCTTGGCCTATGCCACGGCAGGCGAAATGTTCCAAATGGGGCGGCAAGCAGAAACCGAATCGTTGTTTGCCTTCTTCTTAGGGGGGTCTTTGCTGCTGTGGCATTGGGGCTTTGTGAAACAATGGCCCCGAGTCATCACTTGGAGCGTGGCCTACACCCTTTTTGCGGGGGCGGCCCTGTGCAAAGGGGGATTGCAGCCTCCCGTTTATTTTGGGGGGGCGGTTGGCCTTTATCTGATTGCGCAACGAAAATTAGCTGAATTGTTTACCTTGGATCATCTGATTGGCTTACTCGTGGGGGCCGTTTGGATTGGTGCTTGGTTATTTCCTTTTGCTCAGGAAGTCGGTTGGCACGATACCAAACTCACTTGGTTTCAGCTCACGGCAGATCGTTTCAAAGAAGATCAGTGGCAACCCGCGAAAGTTCTCCAACACTTGCTACAGTTTCCCTTGGAATTATACGGCTCGTTAATGCCTTGGTCGCTTTTGCTTATTCCCTATCTTTCGCGATCCTTTTGGAAGTCGTTGCATTCCCTGAAGGGAGAAGTTTTCTTCCATGTTGTTGCCTTGGGGATTGCCTTTCTGACCATTTGGATACCAACGGGTGGCCAAACCCGATACATGATCCCCGTTTATCCTTGCTTTGCCTTTTTGGTGGGGGTGGTCGTGCATCAGGTGGCAGAAAAATTGGCCCCCGTTTCGATCCAGAAGGGATTTACTTGGTTCGTCACGATTCTTGCGGGATTATTTTTGGCAATTGCAATCCTTTTACCTTTTTCCCAGTTTATTGCCACACGATGGAATAAGCCCGATTTTGCACCGATCCCCGGTCATGAATGGTTTTATGCACTTGGTTTTTTTGCGATTTCGGCGGGGCTGTTTTTCTCGCGAACTCAACGAGACCCGTATTGGATGCGGCAACACATTCTTTTGATTGCGGCAGGGACCGCTCTCATCACCTCGGGCTTGATGGTCGATTCGCGTTTGCGGCGCAGCGAGGATACGGCACTATTGGTTCGAGAAGCCACAAAGATGATTCCCAAGAATGTCACTTTGGTTTCGATTGGTGAAACCGATGCCATCTTTGCCTACTACTACCAAAAGTTTATTCCGCAGCTTCCTTTGAATGCCAGCCGTGATGATCTTCGAGTCGGGGATTATTTTTGCTATCTTTCGTTCGATGATAAAAAACCGGAACTTCCCTTCGAGTGGGTCGAACTCAGTAGCGTGCCGATGGATCGGTTCAAAAAGCCCCATCCCCATGCCAAGATTCTGATCTGTCAAAGGACCCGCTGATGGGAACCCACGCTCCGGCATTCTGAGCATTCTGGGCGATCCCGCTCCATCAGAACCGAGTGTTCGCTCCATCAGAACCACGCGCTCACTCAATCGAGTGATCCTCATCCCACGATGTTCATCCAGCCAAGCTCAATGGAGCGATGTTAATCCCATCATGATTGAATCCCATCATGATTTAATCCAGCCACGAGTAGGGATATTTCGGGTCATCCATTTCCAGAGCGTATTGGGTGAATTGCAAAGGTCGGAAGGTATCGACCATGACGGCCAATTCATCGGTTCGTGTGGCTTTATCACTAGCCACGATGGTTCCCGGATGCGGCCCGTGAGGAATCCCTCGGGGGTGCAAGGTGAAAGAGCCAATTTCCACACCCCGACGACTTTTGAAATCGCCCCGAACGTAGAAAAGCACTTCATCGGATTCCACATTGCTATGAGCATAAGGAACCTTGATGGCATCGGGATGATAATCGAGCAGTCGGGGAGCAAATGTGCAAACCACGAACCCCGCCGTTTCAAAAGTCTGGTGAATAGGGGGGGGCTGATGAATGGCACCGGTAATCGGTTCAAAATCATCGGCATTGAAAGCAAACGGATAAACCATCCCATCCCAACCTACGACATCGAACGGATGATGGGCCATCGTGTAACGGGTCAATCGGGAACCATCTTTAATCAAAATGCTCGTGGGCTGTTCCTGATCGAGAGTGACCAACGAACTAGGCCCGCGAATATCCCGTTCACAAAATGGGGCCCCCAAACGAAATTGACCATCGGGATTATGGTAACGGGGGGGGAAGCCGACCATGTGAGGGGTTTCGATCACCAACAAATCTGCGGGCATCTCGTTGGCAAAATCGAGTCGATAGGTGAATGTGCGGGGAATGACCAAATAATCAAACGGTTTGAAGATAATTTCACCAAGCATCGTGACGAGTTTCCCCTGTCCGGAATGGACAAAGATAATCTCATCGGCAGCGGCATTGCGGTACAGTTCCTTTTGTGGTTCCTTGGGGCGACAACGGGAAATCAGAACATCCGCATTGCCATAGATCGGGATACGTCCCGAGAACATATCCCCTTGTGAGGGGAGTTCCTTGGTTTTGGTGTGCAGGTGGCGGAGTTGATCGCTTAAGACAAAAGGAATTTCGACCTGTCCTGCCGGCTCGACTTTGGTTACCCGTGTGGGGGGCTTGAGGTGATAGGCAATCGAATATGCCCGCGAAAAACCCATCGTGGTCACAACTTCTTCGTAGTAAATTCCCTCGTTTTTGTAGCCCCCTTCGCGCCGATGTTTGGTGTGTCGTTTCGGGGGCAATAAGCCCAATTGTCGATAATACGGCATAGTTATTTCCTCAATGTTGTTTTGGCACCAGACAGCGGGCATAGCCCAAAATTTCTGGCCCCGTCTTGAGCAAGGAAGGGGTCGGCACATATCCCCGATCTAATCGCCAACGTAAAAGGTCGGCAGCGGTTGGACAAGTATCCCACACGGAGATTCCAGTAATCACACCGAATCAGGTCATGCCAAAGACATACCACTTGGACCGATTCGTTAGCGGAACGATGAGATCATGCGAATACTCATCTTGGGCAATCAGATCGAGTTTCGATAAATCCCCCCCCACACTCGGAAACCAAGCTAACAGATGTTCGAGTGTCGTGAAATGTTGGAGGGTCTCCGCGAGTTGAGGTTCGTTTTGAACAAACTCGCTCCAACCAATGACGTCGTTCACACGCTCATTCCTATCAGAGGATTATTTTACAAGGGGATGTTCCGCTGCCCTTATTCACACGCTCATTCCTATCACAGGATTATTTTACAACAAAAGGTTGGCTTATTTCTTCGGGGTCGAGGCGTTTTTAACGTATTTGTCGAACCAAGCAAGGTCCCATTCCATTTTGGCGACACGATGGCTGAGTTTCGTCAGTCCGTGAGGTTCGTTAGGATAAACCATCAGTTGGGTGGGCACCTTGAGGTTTTCTTTCAAAGCCCGATACAACATCCGAGAGTGGCCGGGCGGGCAACGCTCGTCCCCCCCCCCGACATGAATCAAAGTGGGAGTGACGACATTGCCTAAGCCATAAGTGGGGCTTGTCTTTTTATAAATTTCGGGTTGCTCCCAAGGGAGGCCTTTTTTGAACACAATGGGGTAGGCAGGTTCATCGTTAAAACCCCATTCGGCAACAGTATCTAAAATTCCAGCGCCACTGCTGGCCGCTTTGAGTTTCACTGGGGGATTTTTCAGGGTAATCAAACAATTGGTCAAATATCCTCCATTGCTCCAACCCATGCAGGCAATTCGTTCCGGATCGGCAATACCCTGATTCACCAGATGTTGAATCCCCGCCAAAATATCTTTCACTTCGACATCATTTTCGTGCCCAATCAGGTCGGTCACAAAGGTATCGCCATAGCCTGTTGAACCGCGATAGTTGGGAAATAACACAGCATATCCATGCGCGGCGAAGTATAACCCCCCATTGTGCGGATCGAATCGCAAATCAAGATAGCTGGCGGTGGTCGGTCCGCCATGAATCGCTACGACGAGAGGGAGTTTCTCCTTAGGTTTCGCATCGGCAGGTAATTGCAGAATGCCCCCAATGGTGGAACCATCGCTGGCCTTCCAAGTGATGTGCTGATTGGTGGGCAATTTCCATTTCTCCGTATGCGGGTTGGGATCGACCAATACTCGGGTTTCCGTACCATCGGACATCGTGAGTTTGGCGAAACTGCGAGAGGTTCCTTTGACTTCGTACAGAACCCCTTTGTTGTCAAATGTCATGGCATAGACATATTGCTCTTTGCCAAAGGTCAAAGGCAGGGTCAGCCCTTTCTTCTCTAAAGAGTAGTATTGCGGCACCGTGCTGCCTTCTTTCTCGGCCAGAAACACTAGTACTTGGCTTTGAGCATGTGCAAACAAAGGTGATCCGTAACCGCGAATCATGAATTTCTCTTTTCGTTCTGTGGTGCGGGGCATTAGTTCCGTCGTCCAACCCGAGTCGGTCCGTTGACCGATGACGATCTCTGCGGGGTAGGCATCGAACACGGCACAAAAGGCAAAGGCTTTCCCCTCATTCAGGAACACCAAATGTTCCAACCACGCATAGGGGGAAGCCGCTTTGGCTCGGTAGCATTCTGTGGGAGGAGTCACGATCTTACCTTGTTCCCAAATATCCACCCGCGATTCCCCTTCGCTCTTCACGACGGTATCATCAAATGCGGTAATCATGCCAATTCGTTGACCATCCGGAGAAACAACAAACTCCCGAATGTAACGGGTATCGCTCACCTTTTTTTCGATCCGCCAAGTATGTAAATCGAGCCGATAAATATCGGTCACTTTGCGATGACCGTGCCCATACTCAACTTTGTATTTACTTCGCAGAGCAGAAAACTCATCGGGGTCCGAATGATCCCGATCCTTACTGAAGTAGAGGTGCCCTTCTTGCGTGCTATAAGCAAACGCGGAAATCCCCCCTGCCTCACGAGTGACCGGCCGCAATTCCTTTCCGTTGGCCTCGATTTGCCATACTTGCGTGGTCCCATCGTAGGGGGCTTTGGTTTCCCCTGCTCGTTTCCGATTCCCAAGAAAATAGATGGTCGAACTATCTTTAGACCAAACAATCGAACGATCGTTTGCTCGATCAAACGTCAATCGTTTCGCTGGGGAAGATTGATCGACTGGAACAACCCACAGGTCCGATTTGCGATTGTCTTCGGCTTTATCCCACGTTGCCAAGGTATAGGCCAAATGTTTCCCATCAGGTGAGACCGCAATTTCGAGGATCGTATTCACACTGGCGTAATCCTCAAGGGTAATTGCTTGCTTGGCTACCTGTGCAGAGAGTGTTTTTGTGACGAAGAATAAAACCAAAGTGGGTAAGATATATCGTTTCATAGCGGCTCCAGACAGGGAGATATTGACAACATCACTTTATGGATTGCTGTCGATTTTTGAAATGCCCCTAGGAGGATTTGGCTTTAGAAAAAGGCTCGATAAGCGAAGCAAACAGGGAGGCGATGAGGTGATCTCCCGCCTCCCCGTGTGAAGGGGCGTTGTTTTAGAACAAGTTTTAAGTTGGTGTCGTGGAGATAATCCCCTAGGGTGTCAATTTAGCTGACGATCCACAGATTCTTGACGATACCACAACACCGAAACCGCTCGAATTCGTGACCCGTCTCAACGGGTGGCCTTGTTCCCCAAACGAACGGCAGGCGGTAAGTCGAAACGGTCGAGGTTCATCACTTTCACCCAAGCTGCGACGAAGTCACGCACGAATTTCTCTTCGGCGTCTGCGGAAGCGTACACTTCAGCGAGAGCGCGTAACTCGGAGTTGGAACCGAAGACCAAGTCCACAGAACTAGCTTTCCACACCGCTTTGCCCGTCTTGCGATCTCGTCCTTCAAAGAAGTGTTCGCACACCGGTGAGACCTTCCACTCAACATTCATGTCCAACAGATTGACAAAGAAATCGTTGGTCAAAGTTTCGGGTCGCTTGGTGAAGACACCCAAGGGAGATTGGGCCGTGTTCGCGTTGAGAACACGCAATCCACCAATGAGCACGGTCATTTCCGGAGCCGTCAGCGTCAGCAAATGAGCCTTATCGATGAGCAGCTCAGGTGCGGGTCGATCCAATTCCCGTGAGAAGTAGTTGCGGAACGGGTCCGAGGTCGGTTCCAGCACTGCGAAGGAGGCCGGATCGGTCTGTTCTTGTGTGGCATCGGTACGGCCCGGTGTGAACGGTACCTTGACCTTGTGTCCCGCTTTAGCGGCTGCATCTTCTACGGCAGCGCATCCACCGAGGACAATCATATCCGCCAGCGAAACTTTCTTTTTCCCAGTTTGGGCTTTGTTAAAGTCCTGCTGAATCTTTTCAAGAACGGCGAGCACCTTAGCTAATTCATCCGGATTGTTTGCCTTCCAGTCTTTTTGCGGAGCGAGTCGGATTCGTGCTCCGTTTGCCCCCCCCCGTTTGTCGGTACCACGGAAGGTCGAGGCCGACGCCCAAGCGGTCGAGACAAGTTGCCCATGCGACAGCCCCGAAGCGAGGATTTTGGTTTTCAACGCCGCAATGTCGGCTTCGTCAATCAGTTCATGATCCACCGCAGGAACGGGGTCTTGCCACGGCTGTGCCGGTGGCACCAAAGGCCCCAAGCAGCGGGTGACCGGCCCCATATCGCGATGGGTCAGCTTGTACCATGCTTTGGCAAAGGCTTCGGCAAACAGCTTGGGATTTTCGTGGAATTTCTTGGAAATTTTCGCATACTCGGGGTCCATCTTCAACGCCAAATCGGTGGTGAACATCATGGGAGCGTGTCGCTTCTTAGGATCGTGAGCATCGGGAACAAGGTCTTTGGCGTCCTTATCGGTGGGGGTCCATTGCCAAGCACCTGCGGGACTCTTGACCAACTTCCACTCGTAACCCATCAAATTGTCGAAGTAATTGCTCGACCACTTCGTTGGTGTGATCGTCCAAGCTCCTTCAAGGCCGCTGGTGATCGTATCGGGGCCATTCCCTTTGCCGAACTTGTTCAACCAACCCAGTCCCTGAGCGGCAAGCCCTTCAGCTTCGGGTTCCGGCCCCACATTTTTTTCGGGGCTGGCGGCACCATGCGCTTTACCGAAGGTGTGTCCGCCCGCGATGAGAGCAACGGTTTCTTCGTCGTTCATACCCATTCGACCAAACGTATCTCGAATATCCTTGGCTGCGAGGAGCGGATCGGGCTTGCCGTTGGGACCTTCGGGATTGACGTAAATCAGCCCCATTTGCACAGCAGCCAACGGTTTTTCGAGTTTGCGGTCGCCGGTGTAGCGTTTGTCACCCAACCATTTGCTTTCTGGTCCCCAGTAGATGTCTTCTTGGGGTTCCCACACATCCTCACGTCCCCCCGCGAAGCCGAGCGTTTTGAAGCCCATTGATTCTAGGGCACAATTCCCCGCGAAGATCATCAGGTCGGCCCAAGAAATACGTCGGCCATACTTCTGCTTGATAGGCCAGAGGAGTCGGCGGGCTTTGTCGAGGTTGGCGTTATCCGGCCAACTATTCAGCGGGGCAAAACGTTGCAGACCATAGGCGGCGCCCCCACGACCATCGAAGGTGCGGTAAGTCCCCGCGCTATGCCAAGCCATCCGGATGAATAGCGGCCCGTAATGGCCATAGTCTGCGGGCCACCAATCTTGCGAGGTGGTCATCACGGCAATGATGTCTTTCTTGAGCGCTTCCAGATCGAGCTTTTTGAACTCCTCGGCGTAGTTGAAATCTTCGCCCATCGGATTGCTCTTGGCCGAATTCTGTCGAAGGATACTCAGATTGAGTTGGTTCGGCCACCAGTCGCGATTGGAGAGGGCCGAGGCCACCGTGTGGCGATTGGGGACCGGATTGCCAGCCATCACGGGGCATTTATCGATCGGTTCTTCCTTGGCAGGCGGATTCGCTTTCGGAACGTCGTTGACCTTGTTTTCGGTCTGCACTTGGGCCTGCGCAGGAGGCCAAAAAGTGTACCCCACTACAAAAGTGGACGCCGAGGCCAGCACTAGGCAGCCCAGCGAAAAACGGGAGAGTCGCATCAGTCAGCTCCATTGAGATTGAAAAAATTCGGGCGAGATACGCACTGAACTTCGAACAAGGACAGTGCTCTCATGTAGAATGGTAACGAATGAGATGCAATAGGGGAAATACTTAATTCTTCTGCAAACGATAGGAACTTCCTATGGAACTTCACCAGCTTCGATATTTCGTTTCCGTGGCGAAACTCGGCAATTTTAGTCGTGCCGCCGAGGAGTGCTATATCTCACAACCCTCTTTGAGCCAGCAAATTCAGAAACTCGAACGAATACTAGGACAACGACTCTTGGACCGTTTGGGCAAACGTGCCGTTTTGACCGAAGCAGGGCGCGTGTTATTCGATCGCGCTGTTAGTATCCTTGCTGCCGTGGAGGACGCAGAACGCGAGGTCCGCGATTTCGATCAAGAGAAAGGACGACTCACGGTGGGGGCCATCCCGACGATTGCCCCTTACCTTTTGCCAAAAATTGTTCAAGATGTAACGAAACATTACCCATCGGCGGATTTGATTCTGCACGAAGATTTCACGCCCCATTTGCTCTCCTCAACCGTCTCGGGGGAAGTGGAACTCGCGATCCTTGCTCTGCCGATTACCGATGAGCGTTTGCATAAAGAGGTCCTCTTTACCGAAC
>CAZFDX010000541.1:0-11438 GCA_964518325.1 uncultured Alcaligenaceae bacterium
GTTCCCGTGACGGTCCGTTGGTAACCACTCCCTGCCCGTTGGATCACTGCGGCAGGCGTATCGGGCGATTTCCCTTGAGCGATCAATTCTTTAGCAATCCGACCCAAACGGGCCACCGCCATGTACACGGCCAAAGTTCCAGGGAATTGGGCAATCGGTTTCCAATCAAGATGGGGGTGCCCCTTTTCTGGGTATTCATGTCCGGTGACAATTGCCAACGCACTGGAATACGATCGATGGGTTAAAGGAATTTCTCCCCAAGCACCGGCCGCTAAAGCAGCCGTGACCCCTGGCACAATCTCATAGGGGATATTGGCCTCGCGAAGGGCTTGAGCTTCTTCGCCGACACGCCCAAAGATCGAGGGGTCCCCGCCCTTGAGTCGAACGACACATTTCCCTTTGTTGGCCTCCTCAATCATTCGGGCATTGATGTGAGGCCAACGGCGGGGATGCTCTCCCGGAAGTTCGGTCACGCACACTTTCTCGGCATCGACGGGCGCATAATCCAGAATCCGTGGCGATAACAGGTAATCGTAAAGAACAAAGTCTGCCTTTTGCAGGACTTCTAAACCCCTTAATGTGAGATGACTTGGATCACCCGGACCCGCACCAACTAAAAACACCCTCGGGACGAACGATGCCATCGAAAATTCACACCCTCCCTTTCACAGAAACCGGAAAGCCTATTTTATAGGAATCGCCTGCTTGGGATCGACCCCGAAACTAGTTCTGGGGTTCAAGCAACTCACAAGCAAGGCACAAGACCCTCGCGAAGGACTCGGATCGACCCCGAAACTGGTTTTGGGGTTCAGGTCACAGGGTTTGGGGCGGGTTTTCAGGTGGGGGTCTTCCTTTTTCCTTCATGATCTCGCATAATGAAGTTAGGGACGACATATCTTCATGAACAATATCGATAGCCGTACCCTTATTTAATCAACCTTTATAACCAAGATCATCTTTGTTCCATCCACCCCAATTCGGGGCATTTTGGTGGAACAAAGGATGAAGGAGCAAAACACATGGAACTCGTCGAGGTTCTCCTCGGCGTTGCAGTTTCGGCATTAGCTTTGTTAGTAGGCGGCGTCGGGGGGTATTCTCTGGGCCGCTCGAAAATGAAAAAGAAGGTCGAGCGGGCAGAAAACTTTGCCAAAAACCAAGAGGAGGAAACAAGAACTCGCGCTCGAGAAATTCAAGAACAAGCTAAACGCGATGCCGAGCGCATCCTGAATGATGCGCGCAACGACTCGGAACGTATTATCAAAGATGCGGACCTGAAAGCCAAGGACGAATTTATCAAACGTCGGGAATCCTTTGAGAAGGAGACCGAACAAGCCCGACACGATCTGCGTGAACGAGAACGCAAGATCGAAAAACGAGAAACCACAATCGAACAACGCCACAAGGAGATTCTCAAAAAAGAAAGGGCCCTCGAAGCCGGTCAAAAGAAATTGGCCGAACGCAAGGAGTATTTTGAAGCCAAAACCAAAGAACTCGAGGAAACCCTAGAGAAAGAAAAATCCCTGCTGCACTCGATTTCGGGTTTAACTCGCGAGCAGGCCGAAAGGATGCTTTTGACGAAACTAGAGCAGGAACTGACGGCTCAGTACGCAGAGCGCATTCAGTATTACGAAGAGAAGTTAAAAGCCGAATCGGAAGCGAAAGCCCGTGAGATTCTCGCTACCTCCGTGCAAAGATACGCTGCCGCTCACACGGCAGAGACCACCGTCTCCACGGTCGATATTCCTTCGGATGATATGAAGGGGCGGATCATCGGTCGGGAAGGGCGCAACATTCGGACCTTCGAGAAGTTCACCGGTGTGGATGTCATCATCGATGATACTCCGGGAGTGGTCATTGTCTCGGCCTTTGATACCGTCCGGCGCGAGGTCGCACGGATGTCGTTGGTACGACTGATTCAAGACGGAAGAATTCACCCCTCTCGCATTGAAGAGATCGTCAATGAATGCCAACGAGAAATGGATAAGAGCATCATGGAAGCAGGGCGGGCCGCTTTAGCGGAAGCGGATGTTGGCCCCATGCACGATAAGCTCGTTCAACTTTTAGGACGGCTGAAATTCCGCACGAGTTACAGTCAAAACGTCCTGAACCATTCGCTAGAGGTCTGTCACCTCACGGGAATGATGGCAGCAGAATTGGGGCTAGATGCTCGTTTAGCCCGTCGCTGTGCTTTGTTACACGATGTGGGGAAGGCGGCAGATCACGAAATGGAAGGGGGGCACCCCAAAATTGGTGCGGAATTAGCTCGGCGGTATGGTGAAACTCGCGAAGAGGTCCTTCACGCCATTGAGGGACACCATGACGATATTTCCGTGGACCATATTTACACGGTTTTGGTGGCTGCTGCCGATGCGATTAGTGCTTCTCGCCCCGGCGCCCGACGCGAAACCCTTGAAAAATACATCCGCCGCTTAAAGGAACTAGAGGCCATTGCCACGCAATTCCCTGGCGTCGATCAAGCCTTTGCGATTCAAGCGGGGCGTGAACTTCGGGTCATTGCCAATTCTCAGAGAACGACCGATGCCGATGCCACGAAAATTTGCCACGATATTGCAAGGGCCATCGAAGAACAGCTCGATTACCCTGGAGAAATCGAGGTCACCGTTCTCAGGGAATCTCGCATCGTCGAATTTGCGAAGTAACTGCGCTACTTCACTTTCTCTCCACCAGATTTCTCGTTGAGGGTAATCACATTGGGAATTCCTAACGATTGCTAGGGGTAGGTAATATGTCCCAATAAGGTCGGACAATAAACCGCCGACCGATCCCCCCCGAACAATGATTTGTGGCGATCGATATTCATCGAAATATCGGACCCGCCATTAACCTCCCAACCGATCCTTCCTGAGTAGCTAGAGAGGCTGCCAATTTCCCGATGGGTAACCTATTTGAGTTAGTTCCGAAAGGTAAAGCCGTCAAACAGAGTGGGTTTAGCTCGTTGGTCATCTCAGTGGAAGGGGCCGAAATCGCTTGCCCCTATACCTCAGTGACGACCGCGCATGGAGGGGACTATGTTCCGATTCGGATTTTTCATCGTATGGGTTACTTCCTGCTTAGTATGTGTCGTAATTCCTTGCTTAGCACTCGCGGCACCGATTTCCCTTCCGAAGGAAGTGGGGCCTAAACCAAGAATTATCGCTCCCAGTGAGTATTCTCACCATGTCCCTCTCGCGATCGGTCCGATTCGTTATTTGACCTTTTTGAATCGAGAAACCCTTTTAGTCGTCGGTCCCGAAAAATCGATCTTGATTGATCTCAAATCGGGCCGACAGCAAAACGGTCCAGGGGTGAACAAGGCCCTCACCGGTGCTAACTCGGGGGGCCTCATCGCCATCGGGACGGAAACAGGCCTGCGGGTTTTCCGAAATAAGGAGGGTCAATGGAATGAGATCGTTCACTCTGAAACACGCGGTCCCGTGAGTGTGGTTCACATTCTCCCACAAGAAGAAAAGGTCGTTTTCCAATCGGCAGAAAAAGAGTTAGCCATCTTGAAAATCTCGGATCGCTCAACCGAAGCGAAGTTAGAACTCGATACGGTTCCCTTAGCAGTGGCCTATGCTCCGAATGGTCGGCATGTTGCCATTGTGGGGCGGGATGGGTGGATTCGGTATCGGGGCCAATTCGCGGGCGGTAAGGAAAATCAGTATTGGATGCGAAGGGTCCAACGTGCCGAGCATAGTACCATTTCCTTTTCTCCCGATAGTCGCTGGGTAGCAACGGCCTCGGCTGGGCGGGTGGTGGTGTTCGATACACTCAATGGACGCCAATTAGCAGGGTTGGAACGCCGTTTCGGAGAAGGGGAGGTTCGGACCGTTCAGTTCTCTCCCGATGGGTCGCGTTTGGCATGTATCTACTCGGGGGAATCGGCTGTGTGTCGAGTATGGCAAACGGAAAACTGGAAAGAAATAGCCGAATACGGTGTGTTTGCCAATGGGGGCGAAACCCTTTGTTTTTCGCGGGATTCCCAGCTATTGGCAACATCTGGCCGACAAGGTGAGCTGTGGGTTTGGCCGTTTCGATCGGTTGAACAACTCAAGAACCATTTGACCTTGGCTCAGGCGTGGGAGAATCTGGATAGTGATCAGGTCAGCCAAGCCCAAGCCGCCTATCAGAAATTACTTTCGGCGGGTGAGGAAGGCGTTAAAGTTGTCATTGCAGGATTAAAGGTCATCGAAAAACAAAACCAAGAAATTAAGAAGTGCCTCAAAAATCTCGATGATCCTTCCTTTAAAATTCGTGAAAAAGCTCGGCAAGAACTAGCGCAACAGGGAACTCGTGCTGCATGGATTATCTACGAGTGGGACACCTCCAAGATGGATACAGAAGCAGCAAATGCCATCCGGACACTCAAGCTACAACTCGAAGAGAAGGGATTCAGCCCAAGCCAGAATGGCCTTTATGGGAATGCGTTACGCAGGGCAAGGGCCGTTTCTCTCTTGGAAAAATCAACGTCAGACGAGGCTTGGAAAATGCTCAAAAATCTGGCCGACGAGGAAGAACCGAGCTATGCCCAGCGTGAGGCCAAGGCCATTCTCAGCACCCGTAAAGATCGTCCTTAATTTTTCGTAGCTTCCCTTTTGCTTTGCTCGATTTTTCTTGCTTTCCTCGTTCCCCAGAGTCTGATGAGTTCGCAAACAATCTAGCCTGCGCCGATCCGGCCGACTGTGTGAACGGTCTATCCGAATGGAAAGTCTGATTCATGAGAGTACCGCGATCCGGCGGACTGGTTGATTCCTGACCCTGCTGAGTTTGCAAATGATCTAGTCTTTCTTGGCTTGATGAACCTGCTGAACCTGCTGAAAATGATCTAAATGGTAGAGACTTCTGTATTTCTCATAATTCCTCACAATCTCTTAACCCTTTGGGGTTAATAATATAAAGTCATACCCCTAGTTGAAGACGTTTTGTGACGGGCATAATCTCCAGAATTTTGAGGTTTTGCTCGGTTTGACGTACTGCGGGTCATGGCTTTTGGTAACCTACCAAGTAAGCCCCCTTTCTCTTTTTGGTGTCTGGTATGGATTTGATTCAAGCGTTACGCAAACGAGGCAAACTCAGCGATGTGGATTACCGCCGTGCCGAAGACGCTCGGGCGGTGGATCCCAATCGGCCTCAACACGAAATCCTTCTTGATAGACAAATTGGCCGAGAGATCGACGTGCTAACCACGCTCGCCGAGGAGTTTGGCTTAGAGTTGGTGGATTTGTCCAACGCTACGGTACCAGCCGATGCCTTGGCCATCATGCCCAGCAAATTGGTTCACCGGAAGAATCTCATTCCCCTTTCTCGGCACGATGGAACCTTAGTGGTTGCGACCGGTAACCCCTATGATTTGTACGCGCTGGATGAAGTGGCCACCATCACGGGCCTTGAGGTGGTCCCCGTGTTGGGTTCCCCTCGGGAAATCAATCGCCTTATCAAACAATACTACGGGGTGGGGGGGGAAACGGTTTCGGCGATGGTTTCGCAACGGGAAGAGGTCGAACTTCTTGAAGCGATCGAGTCCGACGATAGCGATTTGGCCAAACAGGCCCAAGAAGCGTCGGTTGTGAAACTCGTGAACGAAATTCTCATCGAAGCCGCCCAAGAACGAGCCAGTGATATTCACATCGAACCGGAAGAAAATTCGCTTCGGGTTCGTTATCGTATCGATGGGCTTTTGCAAACCCAAGTCCTCCCGCCGGCGATCAATCAATTTGCTTTGGCGATCATCAGCCGGATTAAGATTATGGCCCGACTGAACATTGCAGAGAAGCGGCTCCCTCAGGATGGTCGTATCAAAATGCGCGTCCAAGGGCGTGAGATCGATGTGCGGGTCTCTATTATCCCTATGGTGCACGGCGAGGGGATCGTCATGCGGTTGCTTGATAAAGGGCGCATGGTCTTCGATCTGGCAAACTGTGGTATGCTCCCCGACGTTTATAAAACCTTCAAGCAACTGATTGATCTTCCGCACGGGATTATTCTGGTCACGGGGCCTACCGGTTCGGGGAAATCGACCACCTTATATTCTGCGTTGAATGAAATCAAAGATGAAGTAACCAAAATCATCACCGTTGAGGACCCTGTCGAGTATCAACAACCTGGCATCAGCCAAATTCAAACCCATGCCAAAATTGGGTTGACCTTTGCCACGGCCCTGCGAAGTATTCTCCGGCATGACCCCGATGTGATTCTCATCGGGGAAATGCGCGACCTCGAAACGGCCGAGGCAGCGATTCAGGCTTCGCTTACAGGGCACTTGGTGTTCAGCACCTTGCACACGAACGATGCCCCTTCGGCCTTTACCCGTCTGATCGATATGGGGATTGAACCCTTTTTGGTTGCCAGTACCGTCGAAGGGGTGATGGCTCAACGATTGGTGCGGACCATCTGTAAGGATTGCAAAACTGAATTTGTCCCTGATATTCACGAAATCCCTTCGGACTTTCCCGGAGTGGCAGAAGGAACGGTCCAACCGATCTGGAAAGGGGCCGGCTGTCGAGCGTGCCGCAATACGGGCTATCGAGGCCGAACCGGTATTCATGAATTGCTTGTGATGAACGATGCCATCACCGAAGCGATCGTGAGCCGTGCCAATGCAGGGGTGATCCGTGCCGAAGGACTGAAAGCAGGGATGCGTACCCTTCGCCAAGATGGGTGGAAGAAAGTTCTCAACGGGACAACAACCATCGACGAAGTGGCACGAACCACTGCCGGCGATATCGTGTTGTGACCCCGAACGAAGAAAAGGGGAACGTGTGATCCAAGGCCGAGTGCCAAGACGCTGCCGGTGAGATTGTGTTGTGACCTCGAACGAAATCGCCCAAACCATGCCGGCGTTATTGTGATGGAACCAATTTAGGTTAGACCTATGCCAGATTATAAATACGAAGCGATTGCGAATGATGGGTCCCGCACGAATGGCACCATCTCTGCCAGTACCGAACGGGAAGCGGCCGGCATGCTCGATGCTCGCGGCTTGTTTCCTCTCAAGGTCACTTTAATTACGGCATCGGCAGGGGGCATCAATTTTGGGGTGCCCGCTCGAAAAGTCTCTGCCTTTTACGCCCAATTAGCCGATCTGCTCCAAGCGGGGGTTCCCCTTCTGAAATCCCTTGATATTCTTGAGAAACAATCCTCGCACAAACTCCTTTCGTTTGCTGTTCGAAAGGTCCGCGCACGGGAGGCCGATGGAACCACCTTGGCCGATTCGATGCGACAGTTCCCCAAAATCTTCAACGAATTGGCCGTGAGTATGATCCGTGCCGGTCAAGAAGGGGGGTTCCTTGAAGATGTGCTGCGAAGAATTGCCGATTTCACCGAAAAACAAGAGGACCTTAAATCGAAGGTCGTCGGCTCGATGGCCTATCCGGTGATTTTGGCCTTTGTCGGCTCAGGGATTGTTGTGGCGTTGTTGATTTTCTTGGTCCCGAAGTTTGAACCGATCTTCGGCAAATTGAAGGCCAAAGGGAATCTGCCCGTGATGACCCAATATCTGTTGGGGGCATCGAAGTTTCTGGAGAATAATTGGTGGTGGACCTTACCCATCCCGTTTCTGATGATGGGGGCTTTTCTGCTGTGGCGTCGCACCCCAAGTGCCCGTCTTTTTATCGACCGAATGTCCTTAAAAATTCCTGTTGCGGGGGGGCTGATTCTCTCCATTGCTCTGGCTCGCTTTACTCGGATTTTAGGCACACTTCTCGCGAACGGAATTCCGATTCTTCGTTCGCTCGAAATCGCTAAGGATTCAACGGGAAATAAGGTTCTCGCAAAGGCCATCGAAGAATCGGCCGAGAACATTACCTCGGGTCAAAAACTGGCGGCCCCTCTCCGAAAATCAGGCTATTTCCCGAACGATATTGTTGAGATGATCTCGGTCGGCGAGGAATCCAACACCTTAGAGAAAGTGTTGATTGACGTTGCCAATAACCTTGAAAAACGCTCCACGCGGCAACTCGAATTGTTCGTGAGGTTGTTAGAGCCTTTCATGTTGCTCTTGATGGCCGTCGTGGTTCTGTTTGTGGTGATTGCGTTGCTGTTACCCGTGTTCAAGATGGGTTCTGCCGTCGGGTAAGCGATACAGGAATCACGCGGGGCTAAACGGTCGGGCGGGTTCGACACGCTCCTACCGTATCCATCGACTCCTACTGTATAAATCAAATCGATTATTAGCTAACTCGATTATGCCCTAGTCTCTTAATTCTCGTTTCCCAACCCGAATGAGGTCTTAAGAATTTGCGGTGCCATTTGGCCATAGGTGAAGACCCGCCCCGTCTGTAGGTTATGGAACTCAACGACAGCTGGGGAAAACAGAAGGGGATCGATCTTATAAAAATCACCGTTGTAGCGGGTTAAAATTTCTGCGAACGGGGTACCGTAATCGGTAGAGGCAACCGAAGGAACTTGCGGACCGATTTGCGTAATCATTTCATCGGCACAGCGAACCCAAAGGATGACCTTCCCACCATAGAGAATCGCATCGTTGGTTCGGCCGATTCCGTCAAGGGTTTTGTGAGCCACAGGAGGTAAGGGAGCCGAGCCAAATCCCGAGACAATCGTTTGCAAATCAAAATGTAGTGTGTGCAATTTGTGCAATGCCGTTTCGAGGGAACGAGCCACCACTTGAATGGTCCCCGCAAGGGATTTGGTAGGAGCAAAGAGTAGGTACAAGTCTTGAACCGATTTAGGAAGCCGTTGGTAGAGGTAATCAAAAACTTCCGGCGTCGGAGCCGTTGCGGTTTCGAGAACCCCGATTGCACAAGGGGGCATTTCTTGAGTTTGTTTCAGCTCTTGGAACAATGGTTCCCGACAGGCCGCAGCGCGGATTGGTCCGGAACCCATCGCGAAGTAATTGCCAACCTTAATTTGCCACCCTGCATATTGACTGGCTAAGCAAGCAGAGACAGGATGATCCGAAAAGACCTGAACTTGCACCCCCTGATCTGTGTTGAGCAAAGCCACCTGTGCTAAGTCGGCCAAACAAATACGGGCCAACAACAGCCCTGTTTCTAACCCCCCCAGAACATTTGAGCCACAATCGATAATTCTCACCGAATCGAATTGACTGACGGCACAGCGGTAGCGATTCGGGTTTTCCAGTAGTTTCGAGACCAACCCAAGGGCCGATTCATTCAGAGTTAGCATAGGTCACATCCGATTCGGAAAAGGTTCGCCCCATCGAGGCGGAATACGCTTGAGCGACTGCCATCGGTTCCCCCAGCATACGAACCTGACCCTTTTCGAGCCAAACAGCACGATTACAAAGATTCACCAACGAGGCAAGGTCATGCGTGACCAGCACCATGACCCTAGCTCGGTTGATGAGGTCCTGAATTCGCTTTTTGGCCTTCTTCTGGAAGGCAATATCCCCCGCTGCCAAAATCTCATCCAGCAGGAGAATTTCTGGATCGATCGCGGTGGCAATCGCAAAGGCCAATCTCACCAGCATCCCACTGGAATAATACTTAATGGGTCGATCGAGGGCTTCACCTAATTCAGAAAATTCCGCGATCTCTTGGGTTTTGGCTCGAATCGATTGTGGGGTTTCCCGTTGCAAATAGCCCCGAAATTTAATGTTTTCCCAGCCATTGGCTTCCCACTCAAACCCCAAAGCTAAATCGAATAGCGAGCAAACTTTCCCACGAATATGAGCGGTCCCTTCGGTAGGTCGATAGACCCCCGCAAGGAGTTTCAGCAGCGTGCTTTTACCCGCCCCGTTGTGACCGACGATGCCGAGACGATCGCCATCGTTGATAGATAAGGTCAGATTTTTGAGTGCATCGACAACGATAGTGCTTCCAGGAGGGGCACGGAAACCGTTGATCACCCAATCTTTAATGGAGAGTCCACCCGGAGGCGTTAAACGAAAACTCAGAGACACCCCATTTAATTCAATCCGTGTCATCTTGGTCCTCGGTTACAGGGTGTAAATGATTTTATGTTCACAACGGCGATAGACAAAAGCGACCAATACCCACATAAAGAGCGTGGTGCCGACCGCGATTGCGTAGGCGCGACCTTCGGCAAAATCCCCCGTGAGAATCGGTTCGCGAACCACATCCACAATGGCGGCCAAGGGATTATTCAAAAGGTAAACAGAATATCCACGCGCTTCGCCTTCGGGGCCTTGCAGCAGGAGCCTTTTCGGCCAAATGACCGGCGTTAAAAAAAAGAGCATCTGCATTCCAATTTCAGAAAGGTGCGTCAGATCAGGAAAATAGCTGGCGGCCACAGCAATTAGGCTTCCCACCGCCAAGCAGAATAATACCAGAATCAAAAGGCCTGCGATAAAACTCGGCAGGAAGGCGAGCGATAAAGGCCCTCGTAGTTGCTCCGGTTCCGCAAAAAACGAGGCAATGAATGCCACCACCACTGCCAAACCGAGTGAGATTCCCGCATGAAAGGCCGCCCCAAGAACGGCCCTGAGGGGGTAAATCATCATGGGCGCCGGTTCTTGACGGATGTACGCTTCCGCAAATCGGAAGCAAGTGGTGGCAGCGACTACCACGGAATTCAAGAATCCCCATGTGGCGAGTCCGGCTAGCAAATAGGGGGCAAAGGTGACGAGATCGACGTTCAGAATTTTACGATAGACAACGCATAGTACAGCCGTCATGGCGACGGGGGAAATCAACGACCATCCCATCCCCAAAATCGATCTTCGGTAACGACGTTTCAAATCGGCTCGAACCAAAGACATCCAAAAATAACGATACTCCCAGATGCGTTTGATGTAGTTGATTGGGCCACTCTCTGTTTCGTTCACCCCTTGATCCTTGTTGTGTTGGGTTTGATTCTTTTAGGTATTTGTGGATAATACCGACATCCTTTTTGAGTCTGAGTAATACTGACATCCTTTTTCTATTTGGGATGTGCCAGCATCCTTTCTATTTGGGATGTGCTAGCATCCTTTCTATTTGGGCGATGCCAACATTCTTTTTTCGATCTGGGTAATGCCCCAGAAGCATCTTTTTCCGATCTGGGTAATCCTCCAGAATCCTTCTTGGTTCGGGATTATCTTACTTGTTGGCGTCGCTAAAGGAAAGTAAGCCCATTCCTTCGGGGCGGGGTTTGATCCCTGCGGGTCCCGACCATGCTTGAATCCCTGCATTTGGGATAATCCGAACCACATTCATCGCCCAAAGTTTGCCAGGGCTAATGGTTTCCCCAGTTAATTCTTTCAAGGGGATGGCAATCTCGGCGGTCCAACCTTCTTCTTCCGCATTCACGGCCACATACCATTTGGGGTTCCAAGTTTTGTCGCCCCAACAATCTTCGGCAAGGGCACCCCGTTGATCGACGCAGAATCGGTAGTAAGTTTGGTAATCCCGATCGACATCAAGCATGATTTCGATCCGATCATATTGCGACAGATTCATATCTCGTTGGCGTTTGGTGAGAACCTCTTGCTTTTTCCCTTTGGGATGCCGGCACACCAC
>CAZFDX010000542.1:0-2674 GCA_964518325.1 uncultured Alcaligenaceae bacterium
CAAGCCGGCGAAGGTTTGGGATCGGGTCGGAAATCGGTCGGTTTCAAATTCGGTTTTGGTGTGATTGCGAATTTCCAAGTCGTTTCATCACCCCGATCTGCAGGTCCTTGGAACCACAATCGAGCAGGCAGGTAAGCAAAATCCTTAAATTTCTCGTCTAGAGAAATCCACAAGGCTAATTCGGCTTTTTTGAATTCTTTCACATCCTCGGGACGTTTCGGTAGGATGTTGATCATCGCATAAACCGGTTTGCCATCTGCTTTGATGATGTCACCTAAAGAAATGTAGTAGTTTTTCCTCATCTCGTCTGGCTTCATGCCAAGCAGGAAATCAATAATTGTGCCCCCCCCTCCGACTGCACCGCCTTTGCTTTTGTCTTCTGGCATTTTGTGAACGAGGATTTTTTTATCGAGATGGCGATATTCGTAGATGTTTTCCCCGTTGGAGATAATTTTCTCGATTTGGTTTTTGTTCTTCGTGTGTACCAAATCCATCCGAGCGAAATTCGGGCGCATCAGTTGCACTTTCCCTTCAAACACATCGGCGCCGCTTTTATCTTTAATCGTCTTGATACAATTGGCTTCAAATGAACCAATTTGGTCCATTCTTTTCTCCCAATTTGTAAGCAAGGACATCAAAAATCGCTCTTCTGCGGTGGGTTCCGCCGGTTGAGCGATTTTAGGTATCGGCGAATCTCCTTTGGGTGGAGGCGGGGCTGTCTGTGCGTAGGCGGCTTGACCCGTTGTAATTCCCGCAAGTAAGGCAAAGTGGGAGAACTTCATAAAATATCCCTTATAAATAATTTTCAACTCTCATACTGATCGTATAACCGGAAATGGTCGCGGCGCGAAGCCGAACCTTCTGTTCTCTCGGAGAATCCTTTGCTAACCTTGAGATAATCGGCTCAATCCAAAAAATTACCCTTTTGAGATTATTTCCTAGAATGATCCTATTCTCTCTATCTTGCCAAGAAACTGGCCCCTAGAAAAAGATATTTCCCCAAGGAACCGTCCTATTAACCTTTGTTAAGAGTGTAAGATTCAACAGTATTTGAACGTGCCATGACGAAAAACATGCAGCCTGCAAAAGTAGAAATCCGAATTGTTGCGGGTACCCTGCGGGGCCGACGGCTTACCTGTATTGTGAACCCCGAACTACGACCCACTCCCCAACGGGTTCGAGAAGCTCTCTTTAGCATTTTGGGAAATGCGGTTCCGAATCGCCCTTTTTACGATATTTTTGCGGGAACAGGTATTCATGGCCTCGAAGCCCTCAGTCGCGGGGCAAGTGAGGGGGTCTTTCTCGAACGGGACCCAAAACTGGCTGCTGAGATTGAAAAGAATTTGCACAAGTACAATATCGCAGACAAAGGGCAAGTGATCCGGAATGATGCCTATCGTTGGGCCGAGAGATGGTTGCCACCCCAGAGGCCTTTGAATCTCTTCTTATCCCCCCCGTTCGAGGATTTGGTTCATAATCCCGATCGCTTTATTGAATTGGTGCGGATACTTCTCGAAAAAATTCCAGATGAATCAACGATTTCCGTTCAAACCGAAGGAGATATTGCCCAATCTCTCCCGCCGGCTGTCTGGGATACCCGAACCTATGGTCGGAATATCCTGAGCATTGCGGTGAAAGGAGATTCCCTTCCCGAGTCGGTCCCGACGGAGAACGAATAACTTATCTTTCGAGGGCCATTGGGTTGCTTATTTACGTTTCGATGGCTGGAATCATCTCAATCGCTCGATACCCAGAGAAAGTCATGGGGAGAAAATCACAAGAGCTTTCTCCCTCTAGCTCCATCGTGACGCATTCGTTCCTCTTTTTTCCCAAGGTCGCAAAGTGAGTGGTGACTTTTATCAGCCAAGCGCAACCTGACCTTTGAGGGCATTTCGCTATAATTCATTGAATCTTTTTCTACTCAGGAATAACTATGAATCCAGAATTGCGACGACGGACCGACGACCTCATCAATCGATTGACTCAACTGAGGGACTCTCTTTGACATGCCGAGCAAAATTTCCGAGCGTGACCAGTTAATCAATCAACAAGGAGAGCAAGGCTTCTGGGACAATCAGGAGAAGGCAAAGAAGGTCATTGCACGCCAAAAAGCCCTAGAGGCGTTGATCCGTCCCTATGAGGAGGTATCGAACGCCATAAAAGATATTCAAGCCATGGCAGAACTGGCCGAGTTGGACCCCTCACTGGAATCGGAGATCGAACCTGAAGTCAACCGAGCCTGTTCGTTGTTTGACCGTTTTGAATTGATGGCCATGATGTCGGGCAAGCAAGATGCGAATAATGCCATCGTGACCATCAAACCCGGCGCCGGTGGCACCGATGCTTGTGATTGGGCCGAGATTATGTATCGGATGTATACCCGTTGGGCGCAAAATCATGGCTTTACCGTCGAGGAGCAAGATTTGGAGCCGAATTTAGAAGCGGGCATCCAACAAGTGACCTTCAAGACCATCGGCGAGTATGCTTACGGCGACATGCGAAGCGAGATTGGGGTGCATCGCGTGGTGCGGATTAGGCCTTTTGGATCAGGGGATGTGCGGCGAACCTCGTTTGCTGCGCTCGATGGTGTCCCAGATATAGACTCCCATAGTCAAATAGCACTAAACGAATGGGAACGAGAGGGGCAAACCCTCCCCTCGGAGGGGGAGGGGGT
>CAZFDX010000543.1:0-2374 GCA_964518325.1 uncultured Alcaligenaceae bacterium
CAAACGGGGGGGGGGGAACTAACTGTTGCAATGCCAGTAATTCTGCCCGAAGTTTCGCCCGTTTCTCGCGATCTTCCGGCGACATCGCCGCGAGCATTTCATCCCAAAGGATTTTCAAGGCCCCTTCAGCCGCTTTGGCCAATTTCTTTTGTTCCGGTGTCCTTTTATCGTCGGGGGTAAGAACAGCCACCCGAGTCGGTTCATCGAGTTTGGCGATCTTGAGTTCGCGGGCCTTTTTCCGTGCGGGGTTATCCAATGCTGCAATTTTGGCATTCAGCGGGGCCATCTTCAAATTAAGCGAAGTCACCAATTTGGTGTGGGCGGCCTTCTGCTCTTTCGTCGCGTAGTCATAATCGGTGAACTGGGTTCGTGCAAAAAAGGCTTCGAGTCGATAATAATCGGCCTGAGTGATCGGATCGAATTTGTGGTCATGGCAACGAGCACAATTGACCGTTAACCCCATCACGGCACCCAGCCCTTGGATCATTTCGAGAAGAACCTCTTGGCGGAGAACCTCCTTATCCAGATTCCCGCTCACCACATGTTGAGGGCCACAACGCAAAAAGCCCGTTGCTGCCAAAAGCTGGGGAATCTGTTCCGGTGGTTTGCCACGCGCTAAAAGGTCTCCCGCCAGTTGCTCGGTCAAAAATTCCCCATAAGGCTTATCCCGATGATAGGCATCAATCACATAATCACGATAACGCCAAGCATGCGGGCGTTCCGCATCTAGTTCATAACCGTTCGATTCGGCAAAGCGGACCAAATCGAGCCAATGTTGAGCCATCCGTTCGGCAAATTGGGGACGTTCTAAGAGTCGATCGACCCATTTCTCGTAAGCATTTTGTGAAGAATCTTTGAGGAACAAGTCGAGTTCTTCCAAAGTGGGGGGCAAGCCCGTCAGATCGATAAAAAGCCGTCGCAATAAGGTCTCAGGTCGCGCCCGAGGTGCCGGTTCCAGCCCCGCTTCCTTGAGTTTCTTCAAAATAAAGCCATCCAAGGGGTTACGCACCCAATTTTGATCTTTTTCCGAAGTAAAAGTCGGAATCGTGTGACGGGTTGGCGAATCAAATGGGTACTGAGTCTGTAACTCGACTTGCGGAGCGAATAAAGGGACTAAAAAGACCGCCCAAGCCGTGTTCATGGAAAAATCCCTCGAATTTCTTTTGTGCAGAATCGGGAACAGTCGGGTAAAATAAAGGGTAACAGGAACTTCAACCGAAATCAACTGTTGGTTGACAGCGAACTCGGATCCCAGAAGGATTGTCGTAACAAAACAATCCCACAAGCAGATTTTCTGCACTAGGGTATGATATGAACAGCCTGCAAAGGTTACCTCCCCCCCTTTGCGATTGTCTTCTTGTGCCTCGGAGAAACCCATGCGTAGGACATCCCGTCCCCTTGACGATCAACCGTTTGACGAACTGCACGGACCCGATGCCGACGACTTCGGGTTTGTTCACGAAGATAATAACGGTGCCGACGATGCCCTAGGCCTGTATCTACGGCAAATGGGCTCGATTCCGTTGCTGAAACCGAATCAAGAGAAGGAAGTGGCCGCCCGATTGGAGCATCATCGCCTTCGCTTCCGATCTGCCGCCTTGCTCTGTCCCTATATCCTCCAAAAAGCGTATCACACTCTAGAACGGGTCCGTGCGGGTCAAGCCCATATTGATCCGTTGATCGATATTGTTTCCACGGCCAACCTGAGCCGAGAAAAAATTCTCAAAAGGCTCTCAGGTCACCTCGATACTTTGCAGGCGATTCTCGCTCAAGATCATGAAAATTTAATGGCAGGTTTAGAAATTCGTGATCCTCAAGAACGCCAAACTTGGCGACGAAACCGATTGAGGAAACTCCGACGTGCCGCCAAGCTCATGGCAGAATTATCCCCGCGAACCGAACTAATCGAAAAATGGATGGATGATTTTGCCGCCCGCTACAAAGTGATCCACCGCAATCTCCAAAGCGATCCGAGCTTATCCCTACGGAAATGCAACCCTTCCGAATTATACCGCGATGCCGTTGAGGCCCTCCGAGTCGAACCCGAAGATGTGCCGAGTAACTTGGAAACCCTATGGCGTCGTCGCAATGCCTATCTCAAAGTTCGCAGTGAACTAGCAGAGGCTAACCTTCGATTAGTCGTTTCGATCGCCAAAAAATTTCGCAATCGCGGCCTCCCCTTTGCCGACCTCATTCAAGAAGGGAATCGCGGTTTAATGCGAGCCGTGGATAAATTTGAATGGCAACAAGGATTCAAGTTTGGCACTTATGCCACATGGTGGATTCGTCAAAGCATCCAACGGGCGATTGCCGAACTCGCCCGTACCGTGCGCGTCCCCTGTCATCAGATCGCGATGATCGCCCATACCGAACG
>CAZFDX010000544.1:0-1920 GCA_964518325.1 uncultured Alcaligenaceae bacterium
AAGTTATTATGTTTCAAGTCGAGCCGTTCAATGGCCGAACGACGATAAACACGGAAACAACTGGTGTAAGTGTGAAGTTTCTGTTTCAGAATTCGACGATACAACCACGAGGCCGATTTCGATAGCTTTAATCGCCAAGCCGGTACATTACGAACATGACCCTCGGGATGATAGGGCGATGCCGTGACCAAATCCACCTCGGGCGTCAGTTTCGGAATCATCTGTTCGAGCAAGTGCGGATCGTAGGTACAATCGCAATCGATGGAACAGACGATTTCGGTTCGCGCCCGATGAATTCCCGTCCGAATCGCTGCCGCAACGCCAAGGTTTGTCTGATGCCGATACAGTTCGTAGCCGGACTTATTGCCAAAGGTTTCTTCCAGCCCTTTCCACGTTCCGTCTTTGCTCCCATCATCGACCAAAATATAGGTAATCTGATATTGGTTTGAGAGCCGATCCGAAACGCTTTTGAGAGTATTCGCCAAGTAGGGCAGAATCAATTCCTCGTTGTAGCAAGGGACCACAATCGAAACGGGAGTTCGATTCTCAAGCGGGTCGGCCTGCACATTCGGCGAATTATCAGGGGGAATTTCGGAGGGGAATCGGCGCGGTTCCAGAGTTTCTAACGGTTGTGGAGGTAGTTGCAGGTAGCGAGCAATGTTTGTGAAAGGATATTTCTGGAACAGGCCATCCAGTCGAGATTCGACCTTGTGTAAATTTCGATAATGTCGCTGCCGTTGGAGTAACCCCCCCCCTGTTAACGTGGGTTGATTCGGATCGAGTTCCCAAGCATGGAAGTACATCACCAAAGGGGAATCGTGGTGCTGAATCCATTTTTTCACTTGCGAGCGGGTCCAAAAATAAGGCAACTGCCGTAAATAGTTCCCGCTGGCAATGGGGAAGCGAAAGCCCAGAACCGAGGTGGTGGAAACCGGTACTTCCCAAATCCCACCCGAAGAAGTTTCGTGCCGATAAACGACCTGTCGGAAAGGTTCATCCCGAAAGTTTTTCCCCAACGGTACCACGCTCGAATCGTATTGATACCCCGCTTGAGCCAGCACTTCTAATGCCCATAGGTCTTGGGGACCAAACCATTCATGGGCCACACGGTAACCAAAAACCTTTTGCCGGCTGGCATGTTCAATGGCTTCACGGGAACGGATGGCATCTTCGAGAAACTCTTCTCGGGTCATTTGCCGGATCGAACGATGATAATACCCTTTGCTGGCCAGTTCATGGCCGGCCTCGGCAACTTTCCGGACCAGTTCCGGATAACGATCGGCCACCCACCCCAACACGAAAAAAGTGCCCCGAATTTGATGCCGTTCCAGTAAATCTAAAATCCGTTGCGTATTCTGCTCCAAGCGGGTCTCGAAGCGATACCACTGCTTCTGCTGAATCATTCGGTTGAATGTGCCCACTTGGAAATAATCTTCCAAGGCCACCGTTGCTAAATGGGGCTTAAAGTGCAGTCCGCTTTGGGATTTTTTCGCGTTCATACCGATACCAGATTCCTTTCTTGGTGGGGTTGCTGAAGATATTGACCAATCGTTTGAACGATCCGCTGTCCCGCATCGCCATGACCGAATGGATTCTTTCCAACTCGGTTGAGAATCAGTTTCCCTTGGTAGGCAAGTTCCAGCAACTTGCCCAAATGTTTGGGGGTGGGAGCCAGTTTGGCAACCCCCGCTTGAATGGCCTCGGGCCTTTCCGTCGATTCCCGAAGTACGATCAAAGGTTTCCCCAGACTCGGAGCTTCTTCTTGGATGCCCCCCGAATCGGAAGCAATCAGCCACGATTCACTCAATAAGGCAATAAAATCGGGATAATCCAACGGGGGTAGCAGATGAACTCGCGGCACATTTCCTAAAAGGGTGTGTGCCGTTTGTGTGACCGTCGGGTTCGGATGAACAGGGAACA
>CAZFDX010000545.1:0-3619 GCA_964518325.1 uncultured Alcaligenaceae bacterium
AAGCAGCTTCCGCCGGTTCGAGTTCCATGAGGCTGCACATTTTCTCGATGAGGGCTTCCGCCGCGAAGGGTTTGTGAATGAAATCATCGGCCCCCGAGAGTTTCAGGCCTTGGATGGCTTCTTCATCCACGGCACCGGACATGCAGAGAATACGCACATCTTCCAAAGCGCTGTCGGCTCGGACCCGTTGGCACACTTCTTTCCCGTTAATATCGGGGAGCATAACGTCCAGAACGATAATATCGGGATGATATTCTTTCACCATCATGCCGGCATCGAAGCCGTTAGTGGCGACACGGGTTTCAAAGCGACCATCGGCATTGAGGAAGGCCAAGATCGATTCCACCACGTCATGTTCATCGTCCACGAGAAGGACTTTGCGTTTGCCGCTTTCGAGAGCATCGGTCGGGATGCCGTTTTCTTTCATGAATTTGTAGAGAGCTTCGCGGGGGATCCGACGAAACCGACTTCCCGGAACACGAAAGCCACGGAGTTGCCCGTTGTCGAAGCAGCGGATAATGGTTTGTTGTGAGACTTTGCAAATTTTAGCGGCCTCACCGGTTGTAAATACCGTCTTCATTTTTGGTCCACCCTTCACTGGTAATGCCAGTTTATGCGAGTAGCCCTGAGAGAAACGAACTCGTCCACAGAGTTATTCTGCTCAGGATCATCCATGATAACCCCATGATCCTCACTCGGCACACTGGTGCATCTCTCGGCCCTTCGAGAGAACCATACCTCACTTTGAGGTTTGGCGAAGTAAGGTGGTTTGGGAAAACCCGGTAAATTTGGCAAACGAAGGGAAACCTCACCGCCTACACCGGTCTTGCTACCCGAAAGGATTCTAATGCGAATCTTGGGTAGGTCAACGCAGTCCACTCAGACTATCGAGTCTCGCTTCCTTGCCTCACTCCTCCGAATCATTTCATCCTTGCAATTTAACCCAAACGGTAATTCTTTGCAAGGCCTCCTCCCATACCTATTTTACCTATCCTACCAAAAGGGAATCTGGGGTGACAATCCCTTTTGTCATCATTTCTAAGCCCGACGCAGACTTCGCTATTCTTCAGGCCTTTTCTTCTTGATCTAACCTGAAAAAACGCTCAACTCTGCGTCATCGGTCTTGTCTACGGGGGTGGCCAATACACTATTATTCCAAATAAAGCAACAGCACTGCCAAATCTGCCGGTGTGATGCCACTGACCCGACTCGCCTGCCCCACATTCTTGGGGCGCACTCGGGAAAGTTTCTCTCGGGCTTCGGCTCGCATTTGATTTATCGAGTTGTATTCAAACCCCTCAGGGATCGTTTTCCCCTCCAGTCTTTGAAAGCGCTCAACTTGCTCGGTTTGCCGGTTGATGTAACCACTGTATTTGCACTCAAGGTTCACCTGTTCCACCACATCGGCTCGGTTGTCCCAACTTCGCAGCTCCGGACAGTAGCTAACTACTTGCTCCCAAGGGACCTCGGTACGTTTTAGCCATTGTTCGAGCGTGAGACCTTCGTATTTACGGGAACGCAGTTGCGAAAACAATTCTTCGATCCCTTGTTCCTTACGTTGATAGCGGCTCCATTGCTCGGCTTTGACGCTGCCTACCATGTATCCCGCTCTGGTCAATCGTCGATCCGCATTATCATGGCGCAGCAGCAAGCGATATTCTGCCCGTGAGGTGAACATGCGATAGGGTTCATCGACCCCTTTGGTGACGAGATCATCGATCAACACGCCGATATAGGCTTGCGAACGGGTGAGAATCAGCGGGGGCTTATTTTGCAATTTCAAGCCGGCATTGATCCCTGCCATGAGACCTTGGGCGGCAGCTTCTTCGTATCCGGTTGTCCCGTTGATTTGGCCCGCGAAATACAATCCCGAGACGTTTTTCGTCTCCAGTGTGGGATGCAATTGATCGGGGGGGGCAAAATCATATTCAACCGCGTAACCCCAGCGCATCACTTCCGCGTTTTGTAAACCCGGAATGTGGCGGAGAATTTCTTGCTGCACATCTTTCGGCAGGCTGGTGCTGATGCCGTTACAATAATACTCCCGTGTGTTTAGCCCTTCGGGTTCCAGAAAGATTTGGTGCGAGGTTTTATCGGCAAAGCGAACGATTTTGTCTTCAATGCTGGGGCAATAGCGCGGGCCACAGGTGCGAATTTGTCCCGAATACATAGGGGCACGATGCAAGTTCGCCCGAATAATTTCGTGGACTTTTTCATTCGTGTTGGTCAAGTGGCAAACCAACTGCGGGAGTTCGACCCGATCGTTCATGAAGGAAAATGGTCGGGGAACCGAATCGCCGGGTTGCTCTTCGCATTGAGAAAAATCGATGGTTCGCCCGTTGAGCCGACAGGGGGTTCCGGTTTTGAATCGTTCCAATCGAAAGCCACATTCTGCCAAGGAATTGGATAGGCCTACCGAGACGGCATCGCCTGCGCGACCCCCTTGGGTTTTGGCTTCACCGGTGTGCATAATGGCTTTGAGGAATGTTCCCGTCGTGAGGATGACGGCCGCCGCTCGATAGAGCGTTCCACCGTTGGCTTGCACACCGACCACACGGAACTTCGCCAAACTGGAAGAATCTTCAAATGCTTCTAGCACCAGTCCTTCGACTAATTCTTGTCGCAGCGTCAGGTTCTCTTGCTCTTCGACCCAACGCTTCATGGTGAATTGGTAGAGCTTTTTGTCGCATTGGGCGCGAGGGGAGTGCATGGCAGGCCCTTTGCCGGAATTCAACATTTTATAATGAATGCCCGCAGCATCGGTACAGCGCCCCATGACCCCACCGAGAGCATCGATTTCCCGAACAATTTGACCTTTTGCAACCCCACCAATCGCAGGATTACAACTCATTTGAGCCACCGTGTCGGCATTGATGGTGAGCAAAACCGTTTTCAGCCCCAATCGGGCCGCTGCCATGGCTGCTTCCACACCGGCATGACCCGCCCCAACAACTGCCACATCAAATTCATACGTCAACACAAAATATCCCCCTTTCTCAGTATTCTCATTATAGAGGGGGAGCCTTCAAAAAGGTTGATGGATGAAAACGGTGCAATGGATGAAAATGCTGAAAAGGGTGTAATGGATGAAAAGGGGCACCCCTTGGGCGTGAGGAGGAATTGTACCTTGGAGCCATGGGGGCGAGCGTGTCACGGTATGGTTAGCAATTGGGTAAAGCCGAAGTGCTTATTTCAAGGTCGAGAGATACTCAATCACATCGAGAAATTCCGAGGGAGCAATACTTCCTGCGAGTCCTTCGGGCATGCTACTTTGCTTGAGTTTCTTGCGTGTGTCAATATCGGCCACCTTGATCTTGCGGACCTCTTTGCCATCAAAAATTTGCACCTCTTCTTTATCTTCCTTCACGAGTAAACCCAAGATGGTTTTGCCATCGAGGGTGACAATTTGGGTAGAGAGGTATTTTTCGTCGATCTCGGCATTGGGTTCGATGATGGACTCGACCAATTTATAACGGTTGAGTTTCATGGCGACTTTGGTTAACTCGGGACCGTAATCTTGCCCTTCGCCGTTGATCTTGTGGCAGGCAATGCAATTGCGTTGGAAGACCTGTTTACCATTATTGGCGTTGCCCCCTTTCATATCGGCAAGGGCTTGCAT
>CAZFDX010000546.1:0-3871 GCA_964518325.1 uncultured Alcaligenaceae bacterium
GTCGTTCGGCGTGTTCAACTATGTGTAAGAGACCGCCTTACCCCCATGAGTTTCAGTGGGAAAACCAATTTCATAAACCGATTAATCTCAACCCGGGCAGGGAAACGACTTTTTTCTTCGAGTTACGAACACTCCATAACAAAATGGGATCCCCAAGTGAAACCCACCGAATCCCCCCAGAAACTGACGCTCAATGCCCGTGGCATTGCCGATGCCGAAGCTCGGAAACGCAATGGTGCGAAAGTCCCCCCCCCCCTCACGGCTGAGGTAAAAACTGTGAAAGATTCGGTCGTCTATCCACTACATAAAGAGTGGATTTCCACGATGAGTATCAGTCAAGATGAATCGCTACTCATTTCCGGTGACGATCAGGGCAATATCGTTCTTTCCGATCGCAAGACGGGTAAAGAGCAATTACGTTGGAAAGTGAAAGGTTGGGTCTACTCGGTGTCGATTTCTCCCGACAAAAACCGGATTTTTGCTTCCGAACGCTTTACTCTAGTATTTGATTCGGGTCGGCATTCTGGAACCAAACTCTACGATGGTACCGGTAAGTTAATCAAAGATTTAGAACCCGAATACAAAGGTCTTCACATGTCCTCGTCGGCCTTTTCAAATGATGGAAAATATCTAGCCATCGGTCGAGGTGGAGAAGCTGATGGCAAAATTTGGATTCTGAATGCTCAAGATGGGAAAAAAATCTACGAACTCAGTCCGATGCATCAATATGGGGTGACCGATTTAGTCTTCCATCCGAATGGTAAACATCTTTTAAGCACAGGTCGTGACACGGTGATCCGTATTTGGGATGTGTCCTCAGGTAAGCTCGTTAAAGAATTGGGGAAACCGCGTGGGGGTCAGTTCAAGGATTGGCTGCATGCTTTGAGCATCTCGGCAGATGGGCGATGGGTGGCCGCTGCCGATATGATTGGCGGGGTTCAGGTTTGGGACCTCGGCGAATGAAATACTCCGCTTGTGAGGATACAAACCCTTCCTAACCTTTGCATTTTTTGATGCTCTCAACCCCAAGATTCTTGGGATAACCAATCTAAAAAATCTATGGGGAGGAAGGAAGAGAAAAGAGAAAATTATCCGATCACCCGAGGACGTTTTGACGAGCAAGGATCAATAAGGGGGTTAATCGTTCAACAATCCGCCACCTTGGAATTTCGCCCGATCGTAAAGGGGAAGGTGTCGGTAGTAAACCTCAAGGGTGAGCAAGCTCATGCAAGTGACGCCGAGTCGCCCCGGAAAACCGCGACCAAATGCCGGCGGCCAACTTCCGTTATCTTTACCGCCATCTTTCACTTGTGCCCCCAAGAAGGTTTTTTGCATGGCAGGATTCCACAATTTGTGCCAATCAGGCCCTTCATAAAAATGCATGACCTGAGTGGCGTAGTACTGCATATACAGATCGACGGTGTTTCCTGAAGGGGGACGTAATTTCAAATGTTCCACACCACGAACCAAGGCAGGCGTTTTCGGGGTCCAGCCCATATACATACGGCATAAGGTTCCCACAGCAGTGCAGGCTTCCGACCCTGCCCCTTTTTGACGATAGCCAAAGTTATAGGTTTCCTTGGTGTTCGTCATGACGGAATCTAAGAAAGCCTCGGCATTCTTCATAGCGGTTTTGAGACCGACCACTTTGAGGCCTGCAATATCGGCGCTTTTCAGCGCTTGGACTTGCCAACCCGTAATCGAAGTATCGCCGCTTGCGCTCCCTGCGGTATATCCCCACGAGCCATCTTTCGCTTGGGCATTCACAATGTATTGGGCAGCGGCAGTCGCTTTCAGTTTCAATTCAGGGTCTTTATCGCCAACCATCCCTGCGAGTTCACACAAAGCGATCGTGGCGATCCCATGCTCATACATTTCATGGCCCCCTTTGGATAAATTCCCTTTGGGTCCCATGCGTCGCAGAAGAAATTTCACCCCTTTGCCAACATGGGTATGATAGGCCGGCATTTCAGGAATCCCTTCTAATTCTTTGGGACGCTCTTTTTTCGGACGGGGGAAATGGGTTTCACCCGCAGCAAGGAAAGGAAGCAGAGCCATCCCCGTGGCCGCGATAACGGCTTCGCGATGTTCGGCATCATATTCCCAGTGCCCCATCCCGTTACCGTCATCGATTTGTTGGCGAGAGAGCCAGTTCAATCCGCGAGCGACGGCGGCTTCGGTTTCATTAGTACCACCGCCTTTCTTGAGCATTAAGTATTTGGTGGCTCCCGAACCGCCTCGGAGGTTTCCGATAGTGAGTTCTCCCCCGCCACCGGACTTACCTTCTTTCAGTAGCCCATCATTCACAGCACCAACAGAACCGAGTTCGATTCCTTGCCCGATCCCAGAAATCGAAGTGATGGGAGCGGCTTCCATCATGGTATCTTGGCTAATGCCGATTGCTTCATTCAAATTGTCGGGAGCTTCGACATTCGTATCCTCTTGACGCATGGATTCGGTTGCTGCGGGAATATCGGGATCGATCCCAATATCCTCGTTAAAGGGAGGTTGTTCTGGCTCTTGTTCCTCTTCCACTGCCGAAGCCACGATCGGTTCAGCAGCAGCCCCGTTAACATCCTTTCCACCGACAAGCCCGCTGATCATCACCACAGCTACAAGCAAGGTGTGCAGTACCCCGCTGACTACCCAAGCAGGAACGTATCGATACAGAACCCGATCGAGAGTGGTTTCCTCCGCGACCTCTAGAGGGCGTATCACGGCTGGCCCCATTGGTTTTTTATCAGACATTTGAGCACCAAGATTAGAAGAATTACTGAAAAATGTATGTAGCATATCGTCTCATAAACACACCTAATCTTCAAGTCAAAAATTGAAAAAAATCTTCATGAATTTGCCCCCGAATCGGCCTTGCAGTCTCGCCCTCTTGGGAGGGAATAGCTATTAATCCACTTTTGAGACTCTTTTGGAAAAAGGATAGCTACGATGCCTGTGATTGCAATTGTCTTTGGTGCCCTCTTAATCGGACTGGGGTTTGTCGGTGCCAATCAGCCGGATTTGCTAGGCAAACCCGCAGAGAAGAAAGAATTAACCCCCGAAGAAAGCGAAAAGAAACCCCCTTTCAATACGGCCTATATCCCTGCCTTTGTGGGGGGATTGCTGGCATTATGTGGGGTTGGTTCCCTCGCTGTTGCTGGGATGCGGAAGCACCTGATGCATTTGGCTGCGATGCTGGGGCTTTTAGGTACTATCGGTGGATTGGTGCCGATGATGCGTAGCCAATTTGACTTCGAGAAATCCTCAACCATTTCTGGGCTTCTGATGACAGGTCTTTGTTTATTGTTTGTCGTACTCTGTGTGCGATCGTTTATTGCAGCGAGAAAAGCCCGAACCGCTGCCTCGGCAGCCTAAAGCGATTTAGCGAATCTTCGCTTGGAAGGTGATAACCCCACTTTCCCCCGGAAGGAATTTCCCATCGATAACCCATTTCAGAGTGTTTGACCGTGCCTCATTTGGGGTTGCAGTAAATGTGTGGGGTCGAGAACACTTGGCCGATCCCTCCACATATTCCAGTCGTGTGGTGAGACTATCGTAAATAGTAACTTCCGTCATGGTTTCGGTGGTAGGGTTGCTGAATCGAATGAAGAATGTCACCGTATCCCCAATTTTGTAATCGCCGGTTGGCTCAACCCGTTTTTGAATCACCAAAGAGGTGCATCCCGGAAACGTGGTAATATCATCGGGAGCAATCACAGTTGCCGCAACCGCCAATCCCTTGACCGAGGATAAAGCAGCGGGCCGACCGACGATACCATCTAAACCCGAGACCCCCTTCTGAGTTTGCAGCACACTGGCTCTCATCGAGCTGCCCACTTCCACAGAAACGGCCGCGTTTTTTTGCACTTGTGTACCC
>CAZFDX010000547.1:0-2140 GCA_964518325.1 uncultured Alcaligenaceae bacterium
ACCCCTTTGTTACGGAGTTCATCGGCCAGCTTATAGCGATCGGTTTCAGACAAAGGATTCAGGGAGCTTTCGCCGTCGCCCAAGTAAAGAATGGTTTGGTTGCGAGTGGTTTTGCCATCGAACTCGTCGCTGACACGGGTAAGAAGCTCCCGAAGGTCCACCGCCCCCGAGCCATATTCGGATTGGGTGGCTGTCAAGGCGAGCTTGACCACAGAAGCCGAGGGTTCGCGAAGTCCGCCCCCTTTCACCAAATTGCGGGTGGCCTCTTTGGTGCTGGCCAACCAAATCGAAACGCGATCGGCTGGGGAAAGCGAAGCCACCACCGCCGCCGCAGTTCGCTTGGCGTTTTCGATGGGTTCCCCTGCTTGACTGGCCGAAGCATCGATGATGATGGCCACATCACGGGGTCGAGGTTTCCCTGCCACGAGTTCTGGCTTCAGTTGTAGGGCAAATAGCCCCTCCCCAGCAGGATTCGTGTAGGTTATGGCAGGTTTATCCGAAAATTGGTTCAACGTGGCCAATACTTCGGGTTTAGCCATAGGCGTTGAGGGAACCGAAACGGGTTTACCACCAACGTCGGCTTGCATGACGGCCGTCGTAATTGCCCCGATGGCAAGAAGACCCGCAGCAAACCATTTCAAACGAGCGAGAACAGACATAGGATACCGGACCTTTTTATGTCCGGGCGAAAAGGACAGTTTAGGGTTAATTTTAATGCCAAAGAGGTAACCTTGCCAAGATTTCTTAACTCAGTTTCCTCAATAACGATCTTCAATGGTGACTAACGATCTAGCAAGTCAATTCGTTGGCGCGAAATCAGGTTCATCTGAGAACTGAATGTAATATCTGTTTAAGAGATAAAATCGTTTTAATGTGACAGATTGATTTGACTTGTTGAATCAACACATTAGGTTTCATGGAAAGGATTTCCCCAGTCCACAAAAGTTTCCTAATCGGTACCATCGTGCCGAAATGGGAAGGATATTGTGCAACGAGGGCATGAGATGGCCAACCCGACACCCCCGACCGATCAGACCCGACTCTCTGCGGCTGACCTCCGAAGCCGGCTGCGAGCGGCACCGATTAGCCCAGAACCTGCCGCTGTCCCAGAACCTGAAGAACCTGCGGTTGTCAGTCGTCGGGCCCGCCTTTCGACCGCAGATTTGATTCTGCCGGCCACGTTCTCGGATTTAAGTATTGCGACCCCACCGGAGGTGTCTCCCCCGCCGGCGGCTCCGGCACGTCCTGTTCCCCCACCCATGCGGCGGAGCACGGGACTTTCTACGGCGCCGGGTCTTTCTAGCCATTCGGGCGCTAGCCGTTCGGGTTCCTTGTATATTCCGCCGGGCACTTTACCGGTTCCGCCGGACCCTTTTGCTCGTCGGCCGGCCGATTTTCATGATCCAGCTTCGGCCTTGTTTGGTGCCCAGCAGCAGGCGGCTGCCTACGATATCGATGCCCTTCGAGCAGAAAATGCTCAGCTACAAACTTCGCTCGCAGAGATGAGCCAGATCGTCCAAGAAGCCAGCGATCACGAGCAGAAACTTCAAAACGAAATTGAAACGCTCGTCAAAGAACTGGAATCGGCTCAAGCCAAAATCACCGAGCTTACCGAAAAACTCGAAAATGCCCCGCCTCCGCCGAAAACTTCGGATGAACTCAGCGAATGGGCCGATGAACTGGAACGAGAAAATGCTCGCATTGCCCAAGAACGCCGAAAACTCGAAGAAGAACGCCGACAAATTCGAGAGGATGAAGAGGCCCTTGAAAAACAAATGCGAGAAATGGAAGTTCAAATGGCAAGGGAACGCGCGATGTTGGCCCGCCAAGAGACCGAACTGCGCCGCCTGAACACCGAAATTCAGCACGAACGCGAAGCGATGCAACGGGGCGATGCCGCCTTACGGGAACGGCTCACGGTGTTTCAACGACGACAAAGCGAGGTCATGGCCGGTCCGCCTCCCGCAGGTGGCGCACTGGCGAGGTCCCCGCGTCTTGCGACGATTCCTCCCCCCGCAGCGATGCCGGCGCCCCGTGCTCCAAGGAATAACAGTACCTGTCACACATCCGACGTCGCCGACGAACTCCATTGTGTATACTTAGGGTTTGCGCCTGGCATGTAAAAAAAACATAAAAGAAA
>CAZFDX010000548.1:0-2499 GCA_964518325.1 uncultured Alcaligenaceae bacterium
GTGTTAGTTAGTAGGACGATTCTTCATTACAAGAATATCGCCCGAAGTCGATTTCTATTTAATAAGCGTAATCGGTTCTTAAAAAATTCTCGGATTCCTATTTTTTTCTAAATCATTATTGGACAAAACGGATGAGCCAATTGACCTACCTCGAAAACCTGACTCAAACACTTATCATTGGATTAGAAAATATCTCTGCCCCATTTCGTGAACGACATGCACGATATTTAATCAATTCACAAAATCCCGATGGGGGTTTTTCGGGACGTGAGGGCCCCTCGGACCTTTATTACACCGCCTTCGGCTTAAGAGGCTTAGCCATACTGGGCGAATTAACACCAGAACGAGCTAACCATGCAGCAAAATACATTAAAGGGGTTCTCGGAAATGCCGTGACCGTAGTGGACCTATTTTCTCTCATTGTGAGTGTGTTTTTAATTCGACTCGCTGGCGGGGATGACCCTCTTCAAGATGCCCCCGATGATTGGCCCGAACGGGTGGCTCGAACTTTGGAACAGCATCGCAATGCCGACGGCGGCTATCAAAAAGCACTTCATGGGACAGGGGGAAGCACCTACACCAGTTTTTTAGTGGCGCTCACCATGCAGTTATTAGAACTCCCCATTCCCGAGCCGGAAAAACTTGTGAAATTCATTCGGGATCGCGAACGAGACGGCGGATTCGTCGAAATTGCCCAAATGAAACGGGCCGGCACAAACCCCACCGCCGCAGGTGTGGGCGTCCTGCAAATGCTCAATAATTGGAATGACAACGATTCGGAAAAAGTCGCCCATTTTTTGATTCCGTTACTCTCTCAGGAAGAGGGGGGATTTCGGGCTAACGATCGGATACCCGCTGCCGATCTTCTTTCTACCTTCACAGCGGTTTGGACATTGCATCAGGTTGGAAAATTATCTCAAATTAATCTCAAATCGATCGAAAAATACCTACAAAGTATGGAAATTTCTACGGGGGGATTTCACGGATTTTTTCTCGATCCCTCGACGGACGTAGAATATACCTTCTACGGCTTAGGGCTTCAGGCAATAATCGAAATCTCAAAAGGGAATCAAGAATGAGTCTCGTGGTGAGTTCGCTGACAAAATCGTTTGAAACTCGTTCTGGAGTATTACCGATCCTCAAAGGGATCGATCTCCAACTCGAATCAGGTGAAGCCTTGGCGGTAACGGGTCCGAGCGGTTCCGGTAAAAGCACGTTACTCTATATCATCGGAACATTAGATCGCCCGACCTCAGGAAAGGTAATGCTGAACAATGTAAATCCCTTTGAACTGCCCGAGGCCGAACTGGCAACCTTTCGGAATCGACAAATCGGATTTGTATTTCAAGATCATCATTTGTTGCCTCAATGTTCCGTGTTAGAAAATGTCCTCGTACCGACATTGATTTCCAAAGTCGATCGGGTGGAAACAGAGAAATATGCCAAAGAATTATTGAATCGCGTGGGATTAGGAAATCGAATGGAACATCGACCCGCAGAATTATCAGGTGGCGAACGACAAAGGGCCGCAATTGCACGAGCCTTAGTACTGAAACCAACGCTGCTGTTAGCAGACGAACCGACGGGTAACCTCGACCGGACCAATGCCCACTCAATCGCCAACTTGTTGTTAGAACTGCAACAATCTCAAAAACTGAGTCTTATTGTCGTCACCCATAGTATGGAGTTAGCAAAATTATTACCAAGACGGCTGGAAATGGATGATGGAAAACTCAAGATCGGGTAATGCCACCGGTGATACCTCCTATCAAGGAATACTATGTATACTTGTCGATTCAATCTGACATTTTTTGTGATAACATTTTTTCTCGTCATGACCGGAGAAAAAATCTGCCAAAGCGAAGAGGTCATTTTAAGAGATGGTACAAACCTGAAAACCATTGTTCAATTTCAAAATAAAAGATTAATAGTCGATAAAGGTTCGATTGGATTTATCCGGTATCCTCAACAGGAAATTGATTGGAACTGGGAACATCTGCAGACAATAAGTATTTTAGACAAGGATACCATTCAGGGTGAGATTCTGGAATTGAACGAGCAAAAACTGATCCTTAAAACAAAATGGAACCCCAAATTATCAATCCCCAGAGACACGTTAACAGCCATCAATATAGGGTCATTCGGTCAATTGAGAAAATCGATAAAATTCCCGAAAAAAGATCAGAAAATAGAGGTAACAAAAGAACAATCGAGTCATCTCACGATATGCAACCTCAACGGTACAATTGGAAAATGTTCATTTCATTTTCAGCATAAAGTATATAAAGTAAGTCAATCGCTCAATGAAATCACCATCAAACAGGAAAACGAAATTTTGATTCGAGGGAAACGAAAAAAAGAGAATTTACTGGTCATTGATGCGCGGGACTAACCAGCGATTCTGTGGCTAAATAATAAGCCCATCATCCTAATCGTGAAGTCCGACTTTAAATTAATCGATGCGGATAATTTAATCTCTTCATTAAGAGAATACAACCC
>CAZFDX010000549.1:0-2232 GCA_964518325.1 uncultured Alcaligenaceae bacterium
GAATTGATTATGGCCTATCTCTACAAACATACCGATTTACAGGCAAACTTTGCTTACAACATGACCTGCCTCGTTCCCCAAGAGGATGGCTCCCTTCGCCCCAGCCGATTGGGATTGAAAGCCATTTTGCAGGAATTTTTGAAATTTCGGCTGGCGACCGTCCGCAAACGCTTTGAATACGAATTGAACGTACTCAAACGACGGATTCATATCTTGGAAGGTTTTCAAATTGTTTTCAATGCCCTCGATAAGGCAATCAAAATCATTCGAGAATCTTCGGGGAAAAGTGATGCGGCCACGAAGCTCATTGCTCAACTCAAACTCGATCAGGAACAGGCCACGGCCGTTTTGGATGCTCAGTTATACAAGATCGCCCAACTAGAAATTCAGAAAATCCTCGATGAATTGGCCGAGAAACTCAAAGAGGCCAAACGGATCGAAACCATTTTAGGAAGCGAAAAGAAACTGTGGGGAGTCATTAAAGAAGAGCTTTCCACTTTGGGCGAAACGCTAGGCACCCGTCGTCAAACACGAATGGCCAGCGATGAAGATGTCTTAGAATTCAAAGAAGAAGCCTACATCGTTCGAGAAAACACCAATGTGATTCTCACCCGTGATGGATGGATCAAACGGGTCGGTCGCTTAGCCTCGGCAACGGGAACTCGCGTGCGGGAAGGCGATGAGGTCATTGCTGTCGTGCCCACCAGCACACTCGATAACATCGTTTTCTTTGCAGATGATGGCACCGCTTACACCATGCGAGCCAACGAAATCCCCGCAGGTGGAGGCTACGGCGAACCGATTGCCAAATTCTTCAAATTGGCCGACCAAGTGAAAATCGTCGGGATTGAAACCACCGATCCGCGCTTCACCCCTGCCGATTCCGCAGCCGAAGGGGAAACGCCACCGGCCCCCTACCTATTTGCCGTAACAAGTGGAGGCTTTGTGGTGCGAACCCCTTTGAATCCCTTCCGTGCCATCAGCACCAAAGCAGGCCGCCGTTATATCCGCCTCAGTGAAGGAGAAAAGGTGGTTTTCGCGAAAGTGATCCGCCACGAGAAAGATGCGTTTCTTGTTACCGCCAAAGGTTACGTTACCCATTTCCAACTCGCTCAGGTCAGTATTCTGGCAGGGGCAGGTAAAGGGGTAGTTGGTATCAAACTTAAAGGGGATGATACCTGTATCGGGGCCGAGATTTTCGAGGGCAAACATACCATGATTGTTGAAACCTCAGGTGGAACCACACGCGAAATCAGCTCGAAGCAAATCGCAGCCACGAATCGAGGAGGTTCCGGAACCGAGGTCGTGAAACGAGCGGGTATCTCACGGATTGTTCCTGCCGAAATTCAATTAGTCGACTGGGAAGCCATCGAGGCAGGCCAACCCCCCGAACCCCCCAAAAAGCCTTCAGCCAACGGAAAACATAATGGTACTTTATTCGATTAAACGTCGCTTCATTCCTTGAATGTTCTGATAAATTTGTGATTCATGACCCTAAATTCTAACGAAACATGCCAACATTAACATCGAGTCAATACACCGCCGAGACCTCCATCACCGTACTCGAAGGCCTAGAGCCGGTACGCAAACGACCCAGCATGTACATCGGTAGTACCGACTCAAAAGGTCTCCATCATTTAGTTTGGGAAATCGTCGATAACTCGGTAGATGAATATCTGAACGGCCACGGGGATACCATCACGGTCACCTTGCATAAATCGGGAGATGCTATTTCCGTTGCCGACAACGGGCGAGGCATCCCTGTGGATATCCATCCGAAACATAAAAAATCGGGTCTCGAATTAGTCCTCACCGTTCTGCACGCCGGCGGAAAATTCGGACAGACTGATGGTTATTTCTACTCGGGTGGCCTTCACGGGGTGGGGGCATCGGTCGTGAATGCCCTTTCCCGTAAACTGATCGCCACAATTCGACGGGATGGTTTTGAATGGCAACAAAAATATGCTCGGGGGATTCCCCAAACGAAAGTGGAAAAACTGGGACCAAATCGGGGGCACGGCACCACGATCTACTTTGAACCGGATGAAACGATTTTTAAGATCACCAAATTCAACTCCGAGGAAATCAAAGACCACCTCGAAGGGATGTCCTACATTCATTCCGGTCTCAAAATCATCTTTAAGGATGAGGTCAAAGGCGAAACACATGATCTGACTCATCCGGGCGGGTTACCCGAATTTCTCAAACGCCTTGTAACCGAAGGTCAAAAAG
>CAZFDX010000550.1:0-1633 GCA_964518325.1 uncultured Alcaligenaceae bacterium
GAGATAGTGGGCAATTACCGCAACCTCCCTTGGGAGTCACAACAAGGCGGCTCACCTTTACCGACGACCAAAAATATCCCGGAATTCAAGGGCCTCGCCATTGGCTCAAAAGTTCGCCAGATGGTCGGCATATTGCCTTTCTAAGGAAGGATGAGAACGGGGTTGTGCAACTGTTCACGATTAGCCCCAACGGAGGCGAACCCGTGCAACGCACCTTTCAAACAAGCGATGTTGCCTCGGCCTTTTCATGGCATTGTTACGGCCAACACGTTGCCTACATTATGGATGGTTCGGTATGCGTCACACAAATCGGCACCGGAGTGACGCAACGGCTCACCGAAAAATCGAACATTTCCCCACGACCCGAAGCCTGTGTGTTTTCTCCCAACGGCAGATACATTGCTTATGTTCAACCCGTTGAGGATCAGGCCGGTTATCATAACCAAATTTTTATCGTCGAGTGGAAGCCCTGATGTTCCTTCTGCGGTTCTCGTCCTTGCTTGAATCGAAGAAATTTTCACCGACGTTCATAAACACAGGAGTTCCACGAAAATCGAAGAAATTTTCACCGACGTTCGTGGTCTGAAAAAAGTATCGTCGAGTAAAATCAGGCCGTCTCGCAGAGCAATTGCAACGAGTCAGCGGGAGCCAATTCCCCGCGACGTTCCATCGCGATGGCCTCTTCTCGAATCGAGTAAAAGCCCTCGCGAAGAATACCCATCAATTTGATTACCTCTTGTAAGTCGGGGATGGTGACCTTCGAGAGTTTGTAGACAAAGAATTCGTACAAACGGAGATAATTGGTCCCAAGTGTTTCATCCACATCCAAACGAACACCCGCGGCTAATTCGGAGATGATGAGCTGGACCTTCGCAATCAAGGGCATGGCCTGCGGCTGATTCCCGACCTGAAGGAAGAGAATCGCCTTGCGGAGTCGCTCAATGGCACCATCATAAAGCGCGAGGAGAGTATCAATCCGAGTCATCCCAATCGCAATGGGAGCGGGAGACTTCGGGCGGTAAGGATTCATAGAGGTTCCTATTTATTGTTATGTATAAAGCAAGTTTGATTCGTTTCGTTAGAAGTTAGCAATGCCAAAGGAGGCAGCAATTTGATTTCCTAAAGCTCGCAAACGCTGAACGGAACTTTCCAGCCCCGCGACTTGGGTCAACAGATTGTTCTTCTTCAGTTCCAAAGAGGCAGTCTCTTTGTAGACGGTTTTTTCTAACTGCTCGATCCCTTTTCGGAAGCCTTCATCGATCACTTTCATTCGACCGTTAACTGGGTCCAAATAACGATCTAACACACGACTGACTCGGGCAAAGGTTCCTTCGGTGACGGTCATATTCGAGGTGCCTCCAGAAGGACCGACTTGATCGGGAGTGTAAGTCGCCCGGACCTGCATCCCCGAGGTGTTGGCATTCCCCGCAGAGCCAGTGAGGAACTGCCCCGAACCGCTGGCGGTTTCGACGTTGCCATTGACGATAAATTGACCCGCCACGTTGACCCCGACCCCCGTCGTTCCGGGAGCGAAACCGAGGGTAGCGAGGGCGTTTCCGTCTACGGTTTCGACCTTGGCAGAAGAACCGAACTGGGCCGAGGTAAAGCGGAGTTTGCCCGCCTCCAAATCGAC
>CAZFDX010000551.1:0-15879 GCA_964518325.1 uncultured Alcaligenaceae bacterium
ATCTCGAAGATATTGAAGATCGATATGAGTAAGACGACCTTTCGTCGAATTTTTCTAGTCTAACGATAACTTGAATGAACATCATATTTCAATCATACCTTCAATCCGAGGATGATTTGCCATTGTTAATGTGAGAAATAATTATTCCTATCAGGGAGAAGAATAAAGAGTGAAACTGAATTTTTGGGGCATCGGCGAGCTAGAAATATCAAGCGAAAAAAGGGATTCGATCAGTGCGCCTGTGCAGTTTGCACGCTCTGCTATCAAACTAGGGCATTCTGGAGGAATTATTTCCCAGCTTGGTCGGGATTCGCTTGGTGAACAGACACTCAACCAACTCTCTTCCGAAGGTATAGATACTTCGGGTATTTTGCTCGATCCTCGGCTATCCAGTGTCGAGGCCCCTGACCATTTGGAATTTACGGCAACGCTGCGAGAGAAGCTCACTTCCGCTGATGCCATTTACTTCAGCATTCGCGGGCGACGGCATCCGGTGGCTTCGCGATCGATTGGATTCCTTGTGACATTGGCTCCTGCAAAAACGATCCGTATTTTAGAATTTCAACTCGGTTCAGAAAATTATGAACGCGACCTGATCCTAGACAGTATTCGACGGGCCGATGTGATTATTTTGGACGAAACTGAGCGAATCCGGACCTGTCAATTACTTGATATTCCCAATGATCAATTTGTCTTTGCCCAGATCGTCTCGAATATGATTCGGAAAAGAATGATTTTAATTCGAGAAAACAATCATCGCCTAACACTATATCAAGAGGGGAAATACACACCCTTAATAGTCCATTCAATCGATGATTTACCAGTCCGAATTGCCTTATCATTAGTGAAATCGAATACGATTGAATTATAATCGGTGATAACTTAGTATCGAATACGATTGAATTATAATCAGTGATAACTGATTGAAGTGAACACAGCTTATTCAATTTCTCAACAAGATAAGAATAAGGTGAATGAAATCATATGCTTACTTTCTCTCAGGGACAATCCAGAGATGTAGAGTATACTCATCACCATCTATCCCCATCACTTTGATGGTTTTCTCTGGCTTCCAGTCACCCAAAAGGAAGCGGTGAGAAACGACTCGACTACCAGGTTTTAAGGCCTTCTGTAACACAGGGCCCAATCGAGCACCAAGGTCATCGCCGATATATAACAACACAACCGTAGCATCGGCACAATCTTTTTCTTTCACATCAAGAATGTCCCCTTTTCGCACTTCGATTTTGTCTTGGAGACCCGCTTTTTTGATGTAAGGCTCGGCCTTTTCCTTGATGATTTTCTCGTCGATTTCAAGGCCCACCCCTTTCTTGGCGCCAAACTGCTTAATGGCTCGAACCAGCATGACGCAATCGCCACAACCAAAATCGTAGACCACATCATCCTTGGTCACTTTGGCTAATTTGCACATTTCATCAACGATATCATCGGGGGTGGGAACCCAACGGACTTCAATCTTATCTTTTTCTTTATCTTCCTTGGTCATATCGACGGTCACTTCGTCGCCCGCTTTGAAAGTGATTTCTCGGGTTCGGAAAATTTTGGTGTAATTATTTGGTTCAATGACCACGGAAATTTTGTAGGCATAGGTTTTACCCGGTTCGATGGGAGGTGTCACAAAGACCCGTTTGGAACCCGTTAGTTTCGTTGCTTGCCCATCGATGGTTAAGGTTGTGCGCGTGGGTGATTCGGGCACTAAAACATTAATCGTTGCCTCTTTGGGAGGCCCTTGGGAATATGCTAAGAAAGGTATCATTAGCATGAGACTCAAGGAAAAAATAATTCGATTCACTTGATTAATCCTCATTCAAATTTTGAGACGGATGTTGATACTTATTCTTTAGTCTTGGGATAATCGCCTTTGATTTCTTTTCCGGTAATGGTCCAAACATGAAGGGTATACTCGTCTCCATCTGCCCCCATAACCGTAATGGTTTGGTCGGGCTTCCAATCTCCAAAGATAAATCGGTGCGAAACAATCCGGCTACCAGGTTTCATATTTTCCCAAAGGATGGGGCGCAGACGAATGTTGAGTTCATCCCCCATGTAGGTCATTAGAACCGTAACATCTTTGAGATCGTCCTTCTTGAGTTCGAGGCAGTTCTGTAATCGGGCAACCACTTTATCTTGAAGACCGGCCTTTTTGGCATTCTCCTTTGTTTCCTCAATCTTTTTCGGATCAATATCAAAGGCATAGGCCTTGGCTGCTTTGAACTTCTTCAATGCGGTCAGGACAAGAATCCCGTCACCACAACCGGGGTCCGCCACAACATCCCCTTCTTTGATCTTGGCGAGTTCGCACATCTTTTCGACAATGTCCACGGGGGTGGGAACCCAACGGATATGCACATCATCTTTGATTTTGTCATCTTTCTTTCTGAGATCGACCGTCACCTCATCGCCTGCCTTGAAGGTCACTTCCCGAGTCCGGAAAATTTTGGTGTAGTTGTTCGGCTCAATGGTCGCAACAATCTTGTAAGCGTAGGTTTTACCCGGTTCTAGTGGCGGGGTGATAAAAGTTCGCGTATCTCCCGTCGATTTGGTCGGTTGGCCATCTATGGTTACAGAAGTTCGGGTTGGAGACTCGGGAACAAGGACTTTTACGGTGGCCGTTTTACCTTCTCCTTGTGAATAACCAAAACTACTGAAAGCAATTAATAGACAACTTGTCACTAAGTAACGAACCGGTGTTGTGTACATTCGGAACCACTCCTTTGGAGGAAACAGAGGTATTTAGCGCATTTTGTTGAAATCGATGCAACGGACAAGAGGGACTCGCAAGGATTTATTCGGATAATCGGGGTTGAGCGTGAGGTAGGCTATTTCGATTCATTTTCTGATCATTTTTTGACAGTCAGGGAATCGAGAAAATTGAAATCGCCTTGCCAACTCGTTAAATTCCACCTCAGAGAAGGGACTATCAAAAGACGACTATTCTCGATCCAAGACATTTGGTATAGTATTTTTTTTTGAGAGCCAATGACCTACTACTTCTCGATTATTGCCAATATCGCGGTCATTATCTTTTGTCTGGATCGCATTCGTGCCCGAGGTTTTGAGCTGGGTTGGCGGGCACCGGTTCTGCTTGTGGCCTTACTGGTCCCCACATGGTTTGAAACCCGCATTGGCGCGTTTTTGCTGGACCCAAGGGTAGGTGTCGGCATAGCGGTCTGTGCGTGCTTTTTTCTGAAACCGGTTTTGGAAACCCCTCGGTTCCGCATTTTTCCTTCCGATATTCTCTTAATCGTTTTGCTATGTAGTATGGGGCTATCGGATTTATTTGCTCAGCAATTTTCTCCCCTTCTTTGGGTCGGCTACGTCTTCCGCTGGGGAATCCCGTATTTCCTTGGGCGAATTTTGCTTTCTCGAATCGATCATTTACGCGAATGTTTATCGATCCTGATACCAGTGGGGGTAACCCTGTCTTTGTTGGCATTTATCGAAGGGGTGACTCAATTCAATTTTTGGGAATTAACCGCATCGCGATCGTACCGAGAATTAGAACCCATTCGTTGGGGCTTGAAACGAGCCAATATGAATCAAACCCACGCAATATATTTTGGGGTAACCTTAGTGGGCTTATTGCCTTGGATGCTCGAAGGGGCGAGATGGTCCCGTCAAGGTTGGGGGCCACGATGGTGGTTGTTCGCTCCTTGGTTGATGATTCCGGGAATCATCGCCACGGGATCGAGAAGTGCCCAGATATTGGGGTTGGTGGTGGTCACGGCGAATATTTTCTGGCAATTCCCTCGGATTCGTGTGGCCCTGCTCACAGCATTCATCACGGCAGGACTCACATTCCTTGCATTTCGTTCCGAGATTCTCACCTTGCTTTCCCAATATGCTGGCGAAGTGGACGCGGTGAAAGCACCGGTTACCATTCGGGGGAAATCCTATCCCTATTCGGGAACATTGCATCGGGACCTTTTATCAACGGTCTACGAAGAGGCCATTGAGAAGCGGGGTTGGTGGGGCTACGGGGGAGAACGGATCGACATGCCTCGTGATGCGGACATCGATGAGCGATTTATTTCTATCGATGATCATTATCTCATGTTCTCGCTTCAATTTGGACTTGTCGGCATTATTTTGTTTGCCGTATTCACCCTAGCTGGTTTGGGGAATATGGTTGTGTTGCTGATTCGTGGTGGGGGAATCTACTCGGGTCTGATTTGTACCTTGTTCGGTTATACATGTGGGATGCTCCTTGTATTTCGAGGAGTTTGGTTCGCTCACGATTATGCGTGGTTTTGGCTTTTTTCGTTGGGGATTGGTGCAGGGATTCTTAGCAAGAGATTGACCGATCCGTTCGAGTTCACGGGCCCCTTCGTCCCGATTTCGCCAAATTCTGACGCTCAATCCTTGGTCTCATCGAATCAATAAAGTTATTCGTAAAATTCTGATCTTCAATCTTTGGTCTCATCGAATCAATAACCTAAAATGTCGGAATGAAAGTGACGTTTATTCTTCCAGAATTGGACACCTCAGGGGGTGTCCGTGTTGTTGCGATTTATGCCGAGGGGCTTTTGAAACGGGGTCATGAGGTCACCGTTGTCGCAGCGCGACCTAGCCCACCGACCCTGCGTGAGGCAGCCCGTTCGATTATCAAAAAAAGAAAATGGCCCTTCGGAAAGGTGGGGGATCGGCTCCACTTCAAAAACTCCTCGGTCAAGGTTATTGAAACCTCTCATAGTGGCCCCCTCACCGATCGAGATGTTCCCGATGCGGATATTGTTTTGGCGACTTGGTGGGCGACGGCTCCTTGGGTTTATGACCTCTCTGCGAGTAAGGGGGTCAAAGCGCATTTCTTTCAGGCTTACGAAGATTGGGGAGGAGACCCTGCCCAAGTCCGCATCGCTACGGGGCTGCCGTTGCATAAAATTGTCATCAGTAAATGGATGATCGATTTTTTCAAGAACGAATTTCATCAACCAGCGCACTGGGTCCCCAACAGTGTGGACATGAACCAATTCCATGCTCCTCCGCGTGGAAAGCAACCGGTTCCAACGGTGGGGACGGTTTATCATCCGATGCCTCATAAAGGGTGTGTGCTGGCCATTGAAGCATTTCATTTGGCCAAGAAAGAAGTCCCCGAGCTGAAATTTTTAGCGATGAGCACCTATCAGCCGGTTCCTGAACTGCCTCTGCCCGAAGGGACCGAGTTTTATCACCGCCCCCCTCAAAACCAACTTAGAGAAATCTATGCCAAAGCGGATGCGTGGCTTTTTGCCTCGAAGTCCGAGGGGTTTGGTCTACCGATCATCGAGGCGATGGCTTGTCGCACCCCCGTGATTGGAACCGCGACGGGGGCAGCTCCGGAATTGATTGGTGCGGGGGGGGGCGTTCTCATTCCGATTGATGATGCCCCTGCCATGGCACGAGAGATCGTTCGATTTGCCCAGATGAGTGAGGAGCGTTGGAAAGAATTTTCTGATGCGGCGTACCGAACGGTTTCGGAATACACTTGGGATGACGCAACCGATCGATTCGAGGAGACCTTGAAAAAATTGGTCGCACTTGGCCCTATGCCATCGGAGAAATAGGGTTTTTATCGCTGGTTATCTTGAAATTCTGAAATTTTGATCCTGACTTCAGAACAATAACATAGTTCCACATTCGACATAGCCCCTAGGGCATTCTCACCGGTTATTTTGAAATTTTGACCGCCACCCAGTTTTTAGAATCACGGGCAAAAACAACCCCGTTTGAAAGGGCCATCGCGGCACGGGTGGGAGAAGTCAGGATGGGATGCTTGGCGAATTCTTTGTACGATTTGGGATTGGCATCAAACAATACCAGTTCCCCACTTTCGAGTAAGGCCAGAATGGCCCCATCTACGAAAATCAACGAGGCACACCCATATTTATTCTGAGTCCATTGAACTTTGCCCGTTTTCCACTCCACACAACGTAAGCTCGGTATCGATTCTTGTCGACCATCCACCCCATAAAGATACCCTTTATGGTAAATCGGGGTGTTGTAATGGGCCGAAAGGCTCTCGTCATTTTTCCAGATCGGTTCGGGTTCCGTGCCTTTTTTGAGTTCGAGTAGAACGGCTCCGGTGGAATAAGAAGTGGTCAAAAAAACTTCGTTGCCCACGAGGATCGGGCTGGCGGCATTGACGGAAGCATTCAATCGCGGACGCCAAGGGAAGCTCTGGCGAATTTCTCCTTTCTTGGGTTCCACGACGAGCAGCCCCGCACGGGTGAAGAAAATGGCCACTTCCTCATCATCCAATTGGCCCGAAATCGGGGAGGAATAGCTCACGCCATCCTCACCACTTTTCCACAATTCCTTGCCGGTTTTCGGATCAAACGCCACCACGCTGGCTTTTTTCCCACCGACATTCAGGAGTAAATTCCCCCCGACCACGATAGGCGAACTAGCCACACCAAAAAAACCTTTGGGAACTTGATATTCCTCGATGATATTCTTTTTCCAGAGTTGCTTGCCTGCCTTGAGTTCCCGAGCAATGAGATCACCATTGGCACCCAGTGTGATAATCATTTCATTCAAGATCAATGGAGTTGCGCGGGGGCCATCATCGAAGTCAAAATCGTCACGGTAACGGGTAACTTCTGCGGCGGACCAAAGTAATTTTCCTTCAGTGGCGTCGAGACAATCAATCACTTCTTCGTTTTTGATGCGATGGAACAAATAAACGCGATTGTCAACCACCACAGGAGCGGCCCAACCTGCCCCCGCTTTATGTGTCCAAAGGACTTGAGGACCAGACTTGGGCCATTCTCGAAGGATATTTTTTTCCTGTGATATTCCATTGCGGTTTGGCCCATGAAATTGAGGCCAATCCTCTGAGTGTAGTGAAAAAGGTAGCAGTAGAATAAGGTAGGTAATTCTCATACCCTTATTCTAGGCAAACAGGACGGGTCCGAGAAACCTAACTCATTTGAAACTTTTGATCGGTCGAACTGGTGGTGAATTTCACCACAATCGCCGAGGCCAATCGTTTCACAAATTCACGGCGGAAATTCTCGATACTGGCAGGCGATTCGACCGGAACTTCGCGGTCTCTGGGGAAGGATTGCGCCAAGGTCATGCTATAGGCAGCTTCTTTACTCACCTTAGAAGTATCGTAGGCATTCACTGTGAGATTAGCGGTCCCTTGAAGGAACTGGCGACGCGAACCGGGCTTAAACAATTCCAATTCCTGAATTTCGACCTCGATGACATAGTCTGCCTTCATCTCTTTACCCACTTGCATCGGGTGCAAAGTGGGGTCGGGATTATTGGCACGGAATTCATCGATGGCCTTCATCTTCTTAACAAGAACATTTTCCTTGTTGGCTTTGCAGCGCTCTTCGAGTAACGAAATCAATTCGGTGTTCAAAGCTCGGTCTAGCCCGATGGTATCGGGGCTATCGGCGGTTCTTCCACTGACCAAGACGACCACCTTCACATCCTCGGCACGGGGGCGCGGCTTGAGAGGAAACTCCGGAGGGTTCTGCGGTTGGTTGTTTAACAACATCATGGGAAAGTAAAGCGGATTGGCAGAACAACCGATTCCTGTCCCTGCGAGGCAAAATAAGCCTAAAACGTGTCTTCGTGTGAATTTCTTTTTCATGTTCCCCCCTCCCTGAGATTGGAGCGTCGGGAACCGGCACGACCCGTAAATTCCCCGACTTAAAAAAACTCCAGCGTGAGAATCAATCCCCAACGTAATAACATCAAAACCGTGAGCGAACCTACCAAAAAAGCCAGCGGACCTTCGATCGATTTTACTATCAACAGTTTCCCTCGAACCGCCGATAATATCCCCCAAGGTATCAGGGTTAAACAGATCGCTGCCAAGAGTGTCCCCACCCAATTCGCTCGCAGGGCATTGATAAAATCCATGCGAACGAACATGGCAAAACTTGTGGTCATCCCACAAGAGGGGCAAGGTATATCAAACAGTTCTTTGAATCGGCATGCCCCAAGGCCGATCGAAGTATGCGAACCCATTCGTAATGGAATTCGCTGATTTTGTTCATCCAGAACATATTCTCCCGTTATGGGATCCGTTTGATACGGTCGAACAAAAGTCGCTACAACAAACACACCCAGTAACAGTAAGCTCACTAATACCAAGCTGACTCTTACCCATCGGTTTGAGTAGTTGATTGTTTGAACTTCCTCGGGTTCTAACCTCTCATCAACCATATTGGGAATACGATGAACTACACGAGACACGAATAACCGCCTTGATTGTCAGGGTCAAGAGCAATGAATGACAAAAACACACCTTCACCCCATTATAATAGACAGTCTCCACAATCTAGAGAATTAGATCGTTTAACAAATCTACCCAGTTTTCAAGAAAAGCTGCATCAGAAAATGGACCTTCTTGGAGTATCGGGGGTCGGGGTGGTTGCAGTCTCAGGCGGGGCCGATTCCGTTGCCTTGTTGTGTGGGCTAAAGCATCGTTATCCGCTCGTTGTGGCTCACCTCAATCATGGCTTACGCAGAGAGGAAAGCGATGAGGATGCCCATTTCGTCGAGCAACTGAGTAGGCGCTGGGGGTTACCCGTGCGGATTGAGAAAACCACACTCCCGCAAAATGCTCCCGATGGAGTCGAGGCACTCGCCCGAAATGTTCGGTACGAGTTTCTACAACGGGTGGCCTCGGAGGTTCAAGCGAACTGGATTGCCACCGCCCACACAGCGAACGATCAGGCCGAAACGTTGCTCCATCGGTTGATTCGTGGGACGGGTTTACAAGGATTAGTCGGGATTCCGGTTGTTCGTCCGCTGCCGAATGGGATGAAAATCATTCGCCCAATGTTGGACTGCACCCGTGACGAGGTTCTGGATTACCTGAGGGCCCTCCCGCAGAACTATCGGGAGGATTCCTCCAATAATTCCTTGGAGTTTACCCGTAATCGGATTCGTCAACGAGTGTTGCCCCTTTTGCTGGAAGAGAATCCGAGTTTATTCCGGATGTTCCAGAATTTGGCAACTCAGGCAGGTGAGTTTAACGAGGTTGAACAATGGTGTGCCCAACAACTTTGGGCGCGGGTGCAGATTCAACAAAATGAATCGGGCTACATGATCCCTCGGGGGATTTTTGAGGATTGTCCCCTACCGGTGCTCCGACTATTTTGGCGAAGTTTTTGGCATCGGGAAAAATGGTCCGTCGCCCAAATGACCTTTGCACATTGGCAGCGTTTAGCCATAGGAACCAAAACGGGTCAACTTTCGACCACCGATTTTCCCGATTCGATTCAAGTCAGATGCACCCCCAAACGAATAAAAATCCGCAAACTTGAAAGCGGCATCACCTGAAGGTAATGCCCCCAGTCACCACACCAACGCAAAGCGAAAGTTTCTTCCAACCTATCCTTCGAGATTTCACCACACCAACGCAAAACACAAGTTTCTTCCAACCTATCCTTCGAGATTTTTGAGGTACTTCCTATAATGAAAATTTTTGTGAGGTGTCGTGCGATCAGGTGAACGGAATCATGAGGCGTTGGCGTTTGCGATCGAACTGGGGATATCCTTCTTTAGCATCGCCTCAGTATTCCCCACAACGAATCGTGATTCTGAAACCCTCGGCCTTGGGTGATGTGGTCCATGCAATGCCCCTTCTGCATGCGTTAAGGCACCGTTTTCCACAAGCTCATCTTTCTTGGGTGGTGAATCGGAGTTATCAGGATTTATTAAAGGGACATCCTTGCTTAGATGAGGTGATCCCGTTTGAACGAGGGGCTTTCAAAAAAAGTTGGTTGTCGGCCTGTCAGTATTCCCTTGCATTTGCCAAGCAATTGTATCAACGCCAGTTTGATCTTATTATTGATCTTCAGGGTTTAGCTCGAACGGGAATGATGGCGTTGCTGAGCCTTGCACCGCGAGTGATTGGACTAGGCACCGCACGGGAGGGGGCGCACCTGACCTACACCGATTTAATCCCGACCCCCAACGCAGATCATCAACATGCGATCGATCGATATTGGTTAGTCGCCGAGGCCCTTGGTGTGGGGGGGATCGAGAAACGCTTTGATGTCCCGATCCGTGCCGAGAATCTTGCGTGGGCGAAACAAATTCTTGCTCAATACCCGAAACCCCATCTGGCAGTTGGGGCGGGTTCTCGTTGGTTGACCAAACGTTGGCCTCCGGAATCGTTTGCACAATTGTTGCAAAAAGCTCAGGAAAAATGGGGCGGTACGGTATTCTTCGTAGGCACACCCGATGAACTCGAAATTTCCCAAAAGGTACAGCATCTCTTGACTGGTCCCCGTGTGAATTTTGTCGGTCAAACGAACTTAGGTCAATTGGCAGCATTATTGAAATGTGTGGATGTGATGATCGCCAACGATACGGGACCACTTCATTTGGCAGTAGGTCTAGGAACCCCGTGCGTGGCACCTTATACTTGTACCTTGGTGAAGAAACATGGCCCCTATGGGCAACTCGGCGGGGTAGAAACCTCGGTCTCGTGCAAAGGTTCGTATATTCGTTTATGTGATCGTTTAGACTGTATGAAAGAACTCACGGCGGACAAACTCTGGCCCGCCTTACAAAATGTTTTAGACCTATGGCCATCCCGTTACCGTTTACTCTGATCCTCGCGAGTGGTTCTCGTGGGCGCCGTTATCTGCTCGAAAAGGCCGGCTATTCGTTTGTCATTCAACCCTCGAATGTCGATGAACCAACCGAAGCCCAATTTGGGGACTGTGCCCAATATGTTCAGCAGGTCGCTTGGCTGAAAGCAGCTGCGGTGGCCAAACAAAATCAAAACGGGGTCGTCCTTGCTGCCGATAGCGTCGGCTGGATTGATGGACAAGTGATTGGCAAACCCAACGATGCCGCCCACGCGAAACAAATCATCCGACAGTTAGCGGGGCGCACACACGAACTTTGGACGGGGGTTTGCCTTTGGTCGGTCGAAGAGGGGTTTCAACTCCAATGGCAAGAATTAAGTCGTGTCTACATGAAACCTTTTAGCGAAACAGAACTCGAAGAGTACATCGCCACCAATCTTTGGGTCGGCTGTTCGGGCGCTTATGCCATTCAAGAAGAAAATGATCCTTATCTGACGGTGTTGGAAGGGACTTGGTCGAATGTGGTGGGGCTTCCCTTAGAAAGTTTAGAAAAAGGCCTACAATGGCTTATCAAATGTCGCGATTCTGGTAAATCTTGATATAATTCCTTGAACTTGGTTTCTTTTGGTTTATTTAGTTAGTCCCACCCTCACTCACTTTTTATTCTAGGTGGTCGCATTCATGCAAAAACTTTGGCTTCCTTGCGCAATCTTGGCCTCGCTTTTACCTGCTCGTCTCTGGGCAGATAATGAGTTTTTCGAGAAAAAAATTCGACCGATCTTGATTGAAAATTGTTACGAATGTCACTCCGAAAAAAAGGTAAAAGGAGAACTTCGGCTGGATCGCAAAGCTCTGGCCTTCAAAGGAGGTGAGTCGGGACCGGTAATTGTTCCAAACAAACCTCAGGACTCTCTGTTAATCAAAACCATCCGCTACGATGGGGAACTTAAAATGCCCCCTCGCAAAAAACTCGATCCCGAACAAATTAAACTTCTAACGGAATGGGTCCAGTCCGGCGCTGCATGGCCAGATGATGGGCCGGTCGATCATGTCGAAACCAGTGGCCCCTTAAAAATTACCGAGAAAAATTGGGCTTTCCAGAAAATGCTCAAGCCACAAATTCCGCAAAATCCATCGGCGAACCAAGCGGGTTTTGGCCAACACCCGATCGATGCTTTCCTTTGGAAAACTTGGCAAGATAAGGGTCTGACACCGGCCCCTTTGACGGATAAACGAACTTTGATTCGTCGGGTGACTTATGATCTGATCGGACTACCCCCCACTCCCGAAGAGATTGAGCAATTCCTTCAAGACAACTCAGCAAATGCCTATGAAAAATTGATTGACCGCCTGTTGGCCTCTCCTCGTTATGGGGAACGCCAAGCCCGACATTGGCTCGACCTTGTTCGATATGCCGAAACCCAAGGTCACGAATTCGATTTTGAAATGTTTGAACCTTGGCGATATCGGGATTATCTGATTCGTGCTTTCAACGACGATGTTCCCTACCCTCAATTGGTTCGAGAACACATTGCCGGCGATCTCCTCGAAAAACCTCGTCGTAACCCGATCGATCAAAGCAATGAGTCCATCCAAGGAACCGCATTTTGGTATTTGGGGGAAGCCAAACATTCTCCGGTCGATGTGAGACGAGAACAATCCGATTTGATTGATAATCAGATCGATGTTTTCGCAAAAACCTTTCTCGGGCTAACGGTCAGTTGTGCCCGTTGTCATGATCATAAATTCGATCCGATTGCCCAAAAAGATTATTATGCCCTCTACGGGATGCTAGCGAATACCCGTTACGATCTAGCCATCATCAATGATCCCGCTAGCCGTGTTCAGACCCAAACTCAACTCCAAAAATTACGAACCGAATGGGAAAATCAGACCCGTGTTCATTGGGCCGATTTTCTGCTCAAGAAAATGGACGATCCTGAATACCGGCAACGGGTGATTCCTAACTTCGAGGAATTTGCGAAAAAGAATCGCACCCAAAAAGAAACCTTCACGAAGTGTATCGAAAACACCAAAGCCATTCCTTTGGGCCGCAATCCTTGGTTCTTATCGGGTGATGCCTTCGAGGGTCAACTCCCTCCGCTGGTCCCCCGACCCGATTCGCTTGCCGTTTACCCACAAAGTCTGGTCGATTCCAATCGCTTAGCTGGTAAACTTTACGGCAATGCCCGCACCGAAACTTTTACAATCGAGCGTGACCTGATTTGGTTCAAAGTGCGTGGAACAGGTACAGTCCGTTTAATCATCGAAGGATTCCAGTTGATCCAAGACCCGATCTATGGGGGGATTCGATTTAACGTCAGTTCTGCCGAAAGTTCTTGGCGTTCGATGCGAGTTTCCATGTGGAAAGGTCGAAACGCCTACATCGAATTGCTCGATGAACAAAACTCGGGTTTAGCGCTCGATGATTGCTATCAAGCTAACGATGGAGGTTCTCCCCCCCCCCTTCCTCTTTATGAGGTTCAAGCAGACGATCAGCCTCATCGTCTCTTCGATCAATGGAAGGCAGAATTGACCCAATGGAAGGAGGGGAAATGGAAGGAAGGGAAACCGAACTCGCTTTCTCCCGATCTATTGAACCATTTTCTCTCATGTGCAGGGAAAGCCGTGCCCGAGGAATCAGAAGCACAGAAAAAGGCCAAAGCCGACTGGCTGAAATCGCAAAATGAAATCACGCCACCGCGACGCAGTATTGCTTCTCATGAAGGCAACGGTTACGATGAACCCTTATTTATTCGAGGGAATCCCCATACCACAGGGCCGAAAGTCCCACGACAATTTTTGATTATGGGAACTCCCTCGCAAGCGCCCAAATCGGGAAGCGGTCGCAAAGAATTGGCCGATTGGCTGACCGATCCGGAAAATCCTTTTGTTTCCCGCGTGATGGTCAATCGATTATGGAGACAGCACTTCGGCCAAGGAATCGTGCGAAGTGTGGATGATTTTGGCATGCAGGGCGAACTCCCCTCTCATCCAGAATTGCTCGATTGGTTGGCCCGAGAATTTCAGAAAACGGGTTCCATCAAATCGATGCATAAACTGATCTTGATGTCCCGAGCCTATCAAATGTCCAGCTCACCCCATGCGATGAGCGCCGAGCGCGATCCACAAAACCGCTTCTTCCATTCGCAAAACATCCGCCGATTAGAAGCCGAAGCGATCCGCGATGGACTATTGAGCGTCTCGGGTCGTTTAGATTTGAAGATGTATGGTGCCGGTGTCCTGCCGCATTTCTCGGCACACGACATTGGTCGGGGTCGCCCCGCAGGAAACGGGCCACTCGATGGGGATGGCCGACGCAGTATCTATCTCCAAATACGCCGGAACTTCCTCAACTCGTTTTTTGTCGCTTTCGATTATCCCACGCCTTTCACAACCATCGGCAAGCGCGGGTCGACGAATGTGCCTGCTCAGGCCCTTGCGATGCTCAATAACCCCTTTGTACAATTGCAAGCCGATGTTTGGGCCAAAAAAATCTTGGCGTTACCGATGAAAACCGATGCTCAAAGAATTGAGCAAATGTTCCTTCAAGCCTTAGGTCGGCCCCCTTCCGATCAAGAAATGAAATTTGCCATTCAGTTTATCGAAACTCGCTCAAACGATACCCCCAAGCCCGACACGAACCGTGTTTGGTCGGATTTAGGGCATGTGATATTTAACACGAAGGAATTTATCTTCGTGAAGTGAGCGACAACAGCAACCGCGACCACAAATTCGCCGAGTGCCCCCCCATAAGATGCCGTTGGTAAAATGACGTGAAAAATGAGCTTTCCTGAAGTTTGTCCCCTGTTGGGAGGGAAGCGACTCGCTTGAGCCAGTTCCAATTGAGTGTAGCGGTTTCAATCGTTGCTAGTGGTATAATCCTCTAACGACTCGACATCCTTGACAATACAGCCACGTTGAAACTGCTCTAGAGTTGGAAAGGCTACAGAACAAGTAGACTGAGGAGGTCGGGCTTGTCGTTGCCTGTTGGTTGGTCAGAACAATTTCACGTTGAAAAAGCTACAGAATTACGGAGTTGCTCGATATTTGGGATGGGTTTCCAAGTAGGCTTGGATACGATCTCGATAGGTAATGGCCTGTTTGAGAAAATCCACGGCTTCCACCAGTCGCTCATCGGGTTCGGCACAACTAAAGCGTAAAAAGCCCTGTCCTGCCTCTCCAAAACACTCGCCCCCTAGACACGCCACCCCCTTGGTATCGCTGGCCCCTTCCAGTAAGTACATTGCCAAACCATGAGAGCGAATCCCCAAGTTTTGGCAAATGGCTCGCACGTCGGGGAACACATAAAAGGTTCCTTTCGGCATATTCACCTTCACACCAGGGACCTTTTGCAAGGCGGTCACCAAAAGTTCCACCTTGCGTTGGAACTTCTTCATCACTTCGTCGCGTTCTGCCGAATCGTATTTCAAGGCGGCCATCGCAGCGGTCTGATTGATGGCAGGAACACACGAAAGCGAGGTGTTGATCATTTTGGAAATCATATCGATATGCTTGGTCGAACCGATGGCATAACCGACGCGCCATCCGGACATGCTATACGATTTCGAGAAGGTGAAAGCGCCGATACATTGATCCATCATTCCCGGTTGCGATAGAATCGAACGATGCTTTCCTTCCCAAACCATATGACAATAAGGTTCATCACTGAGCAGGGCAACATCTTTACCTCGAATCAGGTCGGCGATTTGCTTCAAATCTTCCTCGGTGGCAACCCCGCCGGTCGGATTATGAGGTGAATTGAGGAAGATCGCTCGCGGACGGGGAGCTTGAGCCAAAAATGTGGCGACATCGGCCGGATCGGGGCGAAAATCACGCTCGGGCTTAAGTGAGACAAAATAGGGGTTCCCTCCGCGACGACGCACATTCGGTTCAAACGTCGGGAATGTCGGTGAGAACAAAAGGACCGAATCTCCCGCTTCGACAAACAATTCGCAAAAAAATTGCTCGAAGACCTTGGCTCCCGGACCGACCACCACATTTTCGGGATTTGCAGGTATATCAAACTCCCGTTGAACCGTTTCGGCAATTACTTGACGAAATTCCGGCAAGCCACTGGAAGGGCAATATCGGGTCAATCCCGCGTGAATCGCTTGCACGCCGGCTTCCAGAGCGTTCTTGTTCGTCGGACAGGGCCTATCCCCAATTTGCAACTCGCTCCCATCTTTTCCAGCTGCCTTGATTTTCTTGGCCCCTTCCACCCCATCTACTGCCTTCTCTTTCTTCAGTCCTGTTTCAAATGTGGACGTCTTCACACTCATCCCTTTCTCTTCTCCCCATCTTACCCTCCCGACTA
>CAZFDX010000552.1:0-3316 GCA_964518325.1 uncultured Alcaligenaceae bacterium
CCATGGATGCGGTGACAAAAGCCTACAAAAATGCCCGCTGTGAAGAGAAATTGGTGATTCGCATCAATCAAGGGATCGCACACAAGGTGACGGATGAGGATCGCAAACAGGCAGTGGCCTTTGCCCGAAAATGGTTGCTCAAAGCCGACGAATAAAACCCATCATGTGTCAGAAAAATCTCTCTCGAAGTATTTTTGGGCAATTGCTTTGATCTCCTCTTCGCTGAGGATTTCCGATTTGAAAACCTGCAAAATACTATCGGGATTAGAAATATGGCACGTCATCAGGCAAAGAAAAATTTCGAGTTGGCGATGCGGACATGTTTCGTTTGGAATCAACTCGATATAGATCATAATCAAGCGAAACAAACTCCCCCAATTGGGTATCGGGAAATCCTGATGATGTACCTCTTGATCCTGATTCTCCATACGAGAGGAACACACATCTGTTACACGAATTGTGAGCTTGGGAAGGGTTATTTCAATCGCATCGTGGCTTGAGAGATTTTGTTCAGGAGAGGGCCAATCCCAAACATCATACAGAGCTTCTGGCGGAAGCTCATTGAGGCTTGAGAGATTGGCTTCAGGCAAGGGCCATTCTGTCGAGAGATTTGATTTGAACGAGGGTAGTTCTGTTGTGGGAGCAATCCAGACCTCTCCTTCGATACCCTCGATCTCGATTTCTTCGATTCGGAAGTTAATTCTATTTCGGGGATGTTAATCACTCGTCGAGTCTTTTGATCGTAAAAACGAACCATACCCTGCATATCGTTGATCCTCCGGATGAATTCGGTTTTCTCTTTTCAAACCGAGAGAAATCACATTCACTGTGACATAAGTTTTACAAGGATATATTGGCACTCATGACAGAAAATCCATCGATGTTGGAGAAATTTGCTGAGCCTGAAGGGGGCAGTGTGCGCGGGAAGAAATAGCGTCCCTATGCAAGTTGGAAAGGATTGTAAATCTCTCCCAATGCCGCGAGGAAGGCAGAAGAATCGAGACAGCAACCGACCCCGCTAATGTAACGAGAATCATGCAATAATAAGAATTTTCATTTCTTCAGGCGTTTGAAGTTTTTTTGGTGATGCAGGCAAAGGGGTGGGAGCCGAGAAGCCATAAGCAATTCATTTCTTCAGGCGTTTCAAGGCTTCTTTGGCTTTTTCATGGCCCTGTTCCGAGGCCAAGCGATAAAGTTTAATCGCTTCGGCCTCATCTTTATCGATCCCTAGCCCCTGCTCATAGAGGACGCCCAAAGTGAATTGAGCTTCGGGAAGGTTTTGATCGGCAGCCTTGCGGAGCCATTTGGCCGCCTCCTTGAAATCCTTTGAGACACCCAACCCATTCGCGTAGGCGACCCCCAGCATATATTGGGCAAGGCTAAAATTCTCCTCGGCCGCACGACGATTCCACATGGCAGCGCGAGCAGGGTTTTTCTCGATCCCGAAGCCGAATTGATAATTCAACGCCAATTGATATTGGGCCGGCACATGATTCCGGTTGGCCGCTGCCAGCAAAAGTTCGTTGGCCTTTTTCAGGTCTTTTTCGACCTCGACCCCTTTCAAATACAGGATCGCCAGATCGAATGCTGCGTTATTGTTAGCTTGGTTCGCTGCCGAGTTTAGATGCTTCAAAGCAATGGCAATATCTTTTTTCACCCCAACACCCAGAGCATACATCCGACCGATTTCATACTCGGCTTCGACCGACTTCAATTCCATGGCCTTTTGAAATAGGTTCAGGGCTTCTTTCTCGTTTTTTTCGACCCCTCCCGCACCGATGAGATAGTACTTTCCCAAACTCACTAACGAAGGGGCATAATTCTGCTTGGCCCCTTTGGCAAACCACTGCGCTGCCTGTTTGGAATCGTACTCCACATGTTTCCCCGTCGAGTAAAATAATCCCAACAGTTGCACCGCTTCGGGATAGTCTTGCTCGGCCGATTTTTTGAGCCATTGAATCGCTTCCTTTTCAACCTTCTCGTTCCCCTTACCGGCTACGCTCAGACTGGCAAGCAGTTGGGTCGCGAATTTGTATTGGCTGACTTTGTCCCCTTTCTCGGCATCTTGCTGAATTTTCGTCAGATCGCTCACCGTCTGGGAATACAGTTCGTCGCTGAGGGTCAAGAAAAGGATCGAAACGCAGAGGAACCCAAGGGGAAAGGAAATTTTCATCACCGGCCTCTTAAACGGAAGATATCGAAGATTCTATGGCTTCATGAAGGGGATACCAACGAGTGCAGAGGCCATTTACAACGGAGCGGCATCTGTGGACCACGATTTGGTTCGGTGATGGGTGATGACCCGTCGTCTTCGTGAATCCAAAAATTAGCACCGGTTGTGTTCATGAATCCAAAATCGAATGGGTAGAATACCAATAGGGTAGGGTATTGAGTCGATCAAACCTCATATTCTGGGGATGAAGACCCGCTCTTGCTTTCGGATGGTAAAGATTTCGCAGCCCCCCGTCTTCGGTGCGAATGGGTACGAAAGAGACACGAGTTACCAGACGCGACACGAGACACTTGGGCTATCGGCTTGGAAAGTCCCCCTCTTGTCAACACTTGAGCAATTTTCCTATAATTACCTATTCGTTACAGCAAGAGTGTCAATTCGGAGGGTGTGGCCTGTGGATGCCACGATCGATCTTAAAGCATTGATGGTAGAGCGTGAAGACTGTGATGCCGGTACCGTCTCGAAACTTCGGGAAGGTCTGGCACAAGGGGGAAATCAGTTTAAGTCGCTCAAAGATGCGAACGAACAACTGAACAAAAAATTAGAAACGGCGCCGCCTGCCCTTGCCAAGAAACTTCACCTCAAGATTGGAATTACCAGCTATTTCTTGGGGTACATGGAAAAGGCTATCGAGCATTTGAAGCATGTGGAAGCCACCTTGGGATATTTTTATCTGGGGCGGGCCTTGGCAAATCGTGCCCATTATGATGAAGCCCTGAAGGCATTTGATCTGGCCGAAAAATCGGGTTACTCCGCTCCGCAAGTGCAGTTACAACGTGCGGGAATCTACCGCCAACGGGGAGAATTAGCCATCGCCCGAGAATCATTGAAGAAATTGGAAGACCTGAGCAGTTACTCGGCAGAATTCCACTTTCAAAAAGCGGGTCTACTCGAAGCCGAAGGGGATCGGGCGGGGGCCGTGAAATCGCTTGAACGAGCAGTGGAATTGGATCATGGTCATACCGGTGCGTTGTTCCGTTTGGCGTATTTCAACGATCAGGCGGGCAACGATAATGAGGCCATTAGCCTGTATGAACGATGCCTGAAATATCCCCCTGTTCCCAAGGGAGTGCTCAATAATCT
>CAZFDX010000553.1:0-5994 GCA_964518325.1 uncultured Alcaligenaceae bacterium
GTCACAGGGTGTTTTCATTCATCACACGCGAGACTCACGCGGCATCGTAAATCCCCGGCCACGGTTCCTTTGGCTTTGACCTTAATCCCGATATCCGCATTCACTGCCAATTTCCCTGCGGGTTCAAAGAACAGGCTTTGCCCCGAGATTTTGTGCGGGATCGGCGATTTCACATCGGTTACGGTCAAGCCTTCCGAGAGCAACGCGGCCAATCGAACTTGGGTCAGGGCACAGGTCCCTTGGTTGCGAACCCGAATTTCGTAGGTCACTTCTTTCCCGACTTCGGCGGGGTTATCGACATTCACGACCTCGAAGCTCACTGCGGGAACTCCATCGACCACCAATACCGATTCGGCTTTGGCTTGCAGCTTGTCATTCTGGGCAATGGCACGCACAGCCAGATTCCCTGCCACGCCGGGGCGAACCTTCACCGTCACATTCTTTTTACCGTTTGAGTCAATCGCTCCGATATTCCAAGTCACGGTACGGGTTCCCGGTTCGTAGTTCCCCGAATCACTGGCGGAGACAAACTCGATTCCTTCGGGGAAGGCGACGGCGGCTTGAACCCCTAGCGCTCGGGCGTTACCCGGATTACTTAACTCCAAGGTCACGACCGGTTCCCCACGAACCATAGCTCGGCCGGGGTTGCTGACTCGGAGTTCCAATTTCGGTTCTTGAACCATCACGTTAGCTTTATGGGTCACCGCACCGGCTTGGTCGGCCATGACGGTCACTTGGCAAATCTGTTGCCCCGGTTGTGTTGCGGTCAGCCGCAATTCCACAGAACGGGTTTCACCCGGCGCCAAAGGGGGAAACTCCGCTTCTACCGGTGAACCATCCCGTTGCGAAGGGTGGCTCAAGCCGGGGGTTAACGACACATGGACTTTTAGTTTGTTCGCCACACCGGTCCCATCGTTGCGGATCACCAGTTTCGCGGTGAGGACCGAGCCGATCAGGATACTATCTGGAGAATCTAAAACCACTGCCAAGCGGGGCCGTGTCAATTTCACATGGTTCGTGGTGCTACCACTAATCACCACGCGAGGATAGCTTTTGAAATCGCCCTCACCGGCAGGACGCACCGTCACTTTGACCCGTTTATCAGCACCGGGTTCCAAAGTCCCGATATTCCAACGCAAGGTCGTCAGGTTCACATCGGGAGTGGGTTCGGCCCCCACAAAGCGCGTCCCCTGCGGCAAATCATCTTCGAGACGCACGGCCCCCACTGCTACGGTACCCGTATTTCTCACGACCAATTCATAAGAAACATCTTTCCCCGAAGGCACCGATTCCGGAGCAATCACATCCAGTGTGACGGAAGGATTAATCCGAGTTGGCGTGGGTCCAAGGTCTTTGATCTTACTTTCTTCCACCGGTTTAATGGCAGGAAACTCAATAGGTTTGGCCATCGGAATCGGTGTGGGTTTTTCGGATGCGGGGGGCGTCGTGGGCGGGACTGGTTTCATCGGCACCACAGTTCCGCTCGGTCCTGTCGGTACAGTGGGGCCATTCGACCCGTTGGGGCCGCTCGTTCCGCTGGGGCCGGTAGGAACGGGTTTCGGAACCGGTAACGAAGGAGGCGTTAAGCTCGGTGGGGTGGGTTCCGGATTCTTTGGTTGCATGGGCAGCGGACTGCTCGGCACCATAGGAAGAACCGGAGCCGGATTGCCGACTTCAGGCGCCATGGGAATAGGCGGGAGTTGCAATTCCTTAGCGGGAACCATAGGGATTTCTGGCATTTTCGGAGCAGGCTCAGAAGGAACCGGAGGGAGCTTTAATTCATCGCGTCCTTCGATGGGTCCGTCTTTCGGCCCTGTAAAGGTGCTGGGCAAAAGTAAAGGGCCTTCTGCTTTGGGGGGACTTTGTGCCCCCAATTGTGCCATCGTTAAACCAAAAATTCCTATCGCACCCAAAACCACGAGTACGAGGTGAGTCCGTCTCATGATCCCCCTCCCTATATATCACAATGTTGCCCAACGGGAACACTGTTATCAATTGCACTGGAATGAAGGTTGGAAGGGTGGTGTGCTGGATTCCCCCCGGAATTTCTTCTGGCGAACCAAAAGACCCAGCACACCAACCCTTACCAAACCATGTCACCCTTGTTCAATCATTCGGATGTCTGATTGACTGGGTATTTCTTTTCGTTCTTGACCATTTTGGCCGTCACCGAATCATGAATATCCAACCCCGAATGGATGCTGAACAACATGGTCAGGTAGACGACATCGGCCAATTCATCGGCAATGGCTTCTCGTTTCGAGGGATCCCCACAGGCCAAACGCGATTGCTCGTCGTCAAGCCAAAGGAAATGCTCCATGAGTTCCGCCACTTCGGTCGCTAGGGCCATCACCAGATTTTTCGGGCTGTGATACGGTTCCCACTGACGGGCCGCAGCAAAGCTCTGGGCAATCTGTTTGAGGGTAGCGACAGTAGTGGTCGCGTCCGCCATACTTTTCTCGATTCTGTTTGTTTCTTTCGCAGGTATCGAAAATTCCCCCTTTCGATACGCGATTCAGGAACGGGTTATAACCGCCAACCCAACTCTGTCAATCGAGAAAACAGTTGAATTTACCGAGAAAAATAACGAATTTGGCCCGCAAGTTTTACGGACTTTTGCCAAATTCCCACAGCAGGACTGATTCTGACGAGACCGTTCTCACCCAGCGTAGCCGTCCTAATGCCACCGCAGTTATTGGCCGTTTTCACTAACATGATTCTGACGAGACCGTTCTCACTCATCGTAGTGGACTTAGCGAATTGTAGAGTTCACGTCCCCCCCCTCCTCAACAACGCAGCTATTTCCAGACGCCCTACCTCGGATGAAACGGAACTATGATCTGGGGCTGAGCTACGAACGTAAACCTTCGTTCTTCAAAAAAAGAAAGGGAACGAGAGAGAACACAAATCACTTGGGGATATCGAAGGGACTATCGGACGAGCAATCGAGAGAAAGGAAATCACTTGGGGATATCGAAAGGAGCAACCGGAAGCGGCGGCACATCCAGCGGATCGGGAGAAGAAACCGGCTTCGGATTGGATACCGGTTTGACTTCGGGGAGAGCGGGAAGCTCCGAGATTCCCGAGGCCGGTTTGACTTCGGGGAGAGGGGGAAGCTCCGAAACTCCCGCTGCTGGTTTGACTTCCTTGGTGGGTGTCAGGTCAACTGCAGGGAGAATCTCGGGATTTTTAGGCCCTTTGGACATGTTCATGTTCATGTTCATGTTCATATCCATGTTCATGGGGTCTTTGGGAGGTTCGGGGTCTTTCTTGTTTTCCGGCGGTTCTTTCAGGTCTTTAGGAACCGGAATGCGGGACAAAGGCGAACCGGCCGTCCCGATTGGTCCCGAGACGACGTCGACCTTGACCCCAGCCGTGGGAGGTTCCCCCATTTCTTCGGCGTAGAGATAAAGAAAGACACAGCCACCTACCAAGGCAAGGAAGGAGATGGCCAGCAAACCGGTATAGGCATCGTTGCGTGGTCGAGAGACCGATTCATCATTCTTAGCCATATTGATCTCGTAAAAAGAATTCGTTTGGAAAGTTGTCGCTGTAGTTATTTTCCACCAAAACTCGTGGCGACGCTATCCCCTTTCATGATTTTCTTGCTGGCGGTGGCGGGCTTGAAGGAACCGACGGCCCCCTTGGGATCGACCCGAGTGAGCAGCAATTGCCCCAGATACTCGGGAGCAATTTTGGCATCGCCACTATCACCGCGATAGACCATCAGCGAGTGCCCTGCTTGCAAGCCGGAATCGGAACCGATGTTAATCACCACGAGGTCACTGGTTTTGCTAATTTCGGTGACCTTCCCGATGACCCCTGGAGGAGCGGGACGCGGGGTCGCATCGAGTACAGAACGCTCCCCGCCGCCTGTACCGGTGGACAATCCGGCAGCGCGGGATTCTAATTCGCGGATGGTGACCAGAGCATTTTCGAGGTCTTTGAGTAGCTTTTGGTTGATCTGCCGCACGGAGCGTTCTTGAATTTCGGCTTCGGTAGCCCGTCGGCGTTCTTCGTTGATGGTATTTTGCAGCGTGACCAGACGGGTTTGAAGGTCCTCTTTATCTTTCACCAATTGGTTTCGCTCTTCTTGTCGTTGAGCTAATTCACTTTCAAAGAGTTTCGAGTTCGCGTCGGAACCTGTGGCGAGGTTGGTTTGCGCATCGATCTTCGATTGGAGTTCGTTGGCGCGACGGGTTTCCGCTTCGGTGCGGGTTTGCTCGTTCTTCAAGGCCGATTCGAGTTGTGCCACGGCGGCACCGGCGGCTTTCAGATTCGCTTCGTGAGCGGCCCGCTCTTTCTTAAAGGCTTCTTCTGCCTTTTTCGCTTCGTTGATGGCATTATCGGCATACGCTTTCCAGTTATATCGAGTCGTGAAGGTCCAGACGGTCAGGCCTGCCATCGCCACGCTGAAGATGAATACGAAGAAAACCAGAATCTTACCAATTACTGTCATGGGTTGCTCCCCTTCCCTCGACGATACGTCTTTCTCTAGCTGGAATGGTTCTCCGCATCCCCTTGCGGATTCCTGTGTCTATAAGTCTTGCTTGGCAAACGGTCAAGAGAAAGTCCTTTCGGAATCGGAAACGGGGAAATTCTCCAATTCGGGTTACCTTCTCTACTCCTATACATATTCTCTCAGTGTCCCGTTTCCTTTGGATACGTTTTGTTTGGACACTTAGATTGTTCTCAACGGATCAACCTTTTAACGAATCCATCTTCCCAAGGGATCAAACTTCCTACAGGTCTCCTCTGGTACCGTGAGAGGGGCCATAACCTCTTATCAATTTGATCCCTCTTCTCGATTTCGCTCGACTTCTCGATTTATCTCAACTTATCGAGTTCTTGTAGGCGGAACATCAGGGCGTTGTAGCGTTTGCGGATCAATCCCGAGTCGGCTTCGCTATTGTTGACAAAGGTATCGAGGTAGGTCGATTCTGCCACCGCTTGTTCGGTGATCTGTTCTTGTTCTCGTAAGCGGGTTCTTAACCCTTTGGTGAACGGATCGACAGTCCCGACGATCTCTTGGTTAACTTTAGCACGTTCATCGTTGACCATTTTGATCGATTCTTGCAGGGTGGCAATTTGTTTGATAGTGGAATCGATGAGTTCCCGATACTCGCTCAAACTTTTGGCATCTTCGCCGGTTCGGAACTGAATGGGTTTGCGGCCCGTTTTGCGAGTGATATTGAGAAACTCGGTCGCATTATCGACTTCGAGTTCTTGCACGACAGCCCCTTTAATTCTGGGGGTTCCTTTTTGCAAAGTTCCCTCTTCGACCAACGAAAGTTGGGAATCGTAAAATTCCCGTCGGGGGTATCGTTCTTGTTCTAACTGAAGAATGGTCAAATGGTTACCGGTGACCGTTGTGAAGGCGGCCTTGGCAAAGGGTTCCTCGGCTCGGAGCTTTTCGGTGGCTGCGTCGATTCGCCCTTTGGGACCGTTCTCCACGGTTTTCCAATTAGGCCGATTGACATATAGGATGAGAGTAAAGGTGAAAGCCACAAGTGCGACTAACCCATGCAGGAGAATCATACTTTTCGCAAGAAAACCCATGAGATATTTCACCTCTATAAAAACGTTATTCGCCTAGTTCTCGCTTACGCAATTCCCGCTCCAACTCGGATAAACGCATGCGTTGATTGCGTAGCTCCATTTGCAGACGGAACAGTTCGTTCGCTTTTTCGTTGGCTTTCGCGAGAGCTTCTTTCGCGGCCATTTCGGTCTTTGCCAGTCGTGTTTTGAGTTCGTCTCGTTCCGTTTTGCGTTTTTCCAGAATATCGGTTGTTTCTTGAAGAATGGACTCGGAACGTTTCAATTGGGCTTGAAGATCAAAGTAGCGTGCTGCCAAGGCTTGGGCTTGGCCAATGAGGGTTTCGTATTCTTCGCGGAAGGCGGCTTCTTCCTGTGCAATGATATTTCGCAAGCGATCGGCCCCTGCTTGGAACTCATCGGCTTGTCGATCGGCGGCCTTGGTGTATTCCGCCAACC
>CAZFDX010000554.1:0-6477 GCA_964518325.1 uncultured Alcaligenaceae bacterium
ACTGGGGACCTCCTGATCCGGATCGATTTTTTGAACGCAATCATCTGGCAATTCAGCGTAGAAACCAGCATTTTCAACGATGACGGCTTTTCCATAAAGCATTGATTCAATGGCCGAGGCCGAGGCCGCCTCCAGAGTCGGTTTTCGCAGGCAGCAAAGAATATCTGCCTGATGGATCAATCGATGAAGGTCTCGGTCGCTCACTTCGCCAAGGATTTTTAGATCGACTCCTAATTCAGCCGCTAAAATGTCTAACTTTTCTTGAACATCTAATTCAACGGCACCTGCTAAAGTATAGGTGATTTGCGATCGAAGCTGGTTGTTGGTACCAATAGCCTGAAGAACACACTCAATACGTTTATTCGGATTCACATGCCCAATGGTCAGAACTTGAATTTTTTGGGAACTTGAATTTGCTGCGGAGTTGGTAGAGGGATTTTCTTGTTCAGATACCGTAGCATAAGCCAAGGGAACAACCCGAACCGGACCCGCACAGGCGTCAAGAATTCTCTTTATTCCCCACTGACTATGGGCAATAATCGCTGTTGCTTGACTGGCGATCCATTCTGTAAGGGGGGCTTTGTCGTGTGTCGTTTCAATAAAATCTTCTGAGGTCGTGTATCGGAAGTATTTTTTGGCGATTTCCTCCCCATACCATTGTTGGAGAATCGAAGTCGCTTGAGGAAGATTCGATTTGGCCCATTCGCAGAATAAATGCCCCAGAAAGAAATCATGAAGGCAGACCATGCCACGAGAGCGTTCCAGCCAAAAGATACCCCCCTGATGATACTTAAAATTGTCGCCGATGTGATAAACACAAGAATCGGCATCAGTGAGGGCCGATTCCACTTCGGATTGATTGGTCCAGTGCAGAGTGCGTGTCCCAAAGTCGCGCTTCGGAGAATATCTTAATTCATCGGATTCGGTTCCAATAACAACGACCTGATGCCCCAAATTACAAAGCTCTCGAACAACCAAGTCGGTCATACGACCAATAGCCGAAGCCACCAAGCCCGGTGTAAACATGACTAGATTCATGCCGTGAGCCTCTCGATTGTGTGTGGCCAAGTGATGTTTAAACTTTTCAGAAATTCCCGAGCTGCCAGACCTAATTGTTTCGTTTTGTTGTGGTTACGGGTCGCCTCCGCGATCGTTTGAGCAACCGATTCGACATTCGGAGAAGCAATCCAACCGGTTTGGCCCTGTTTTACGAGTCCCAATACCCCGCCACTATCCGAGGCAGTGATGATGGGTTTACCAGCCGTGGCAGCTTCCATCCCGACGTAACTCAAGGCATCCTCATCAAAAGGAAGATAGGCCACGGCCGTAGCCCCGTTGATGTAGGCGGCATATTCTGAGCGTGGAAGGAAGCGAATATCTAATTTGACTCGATCAGTTAATCCATGTTGTTCCACAAGTTTTTGCAACCGTTGAGCATCTTCGGGAGTATCGGCAGGACCCGCTACAACCAAGCGGACCGAGGAAGGAAGTTTGGCCATGGCCTCGACTAAGAGATGTTGGCGTTTCATCCCATTAATCCTTCCCCCAGCAAAGATATATCCTTGATCTTCACCCCCGAGAAATAATTCGGGGTCATTCAGAGGGGGGATAAGCACCTCCGAATCGAACTGATTGAACTTTTTTAATCTTTGTTGAATGACCGGAGAGATAACGAAAATTCGCTGACTTTCCCGAAAAGTTTCATTATCCGCTGCGATAATCGCTTGGCGGATTTCTTTTCCGTGTTCTGAGGTCGAAAGATTACTTTGACCCGCTTCGAGAAGATCGTAAGCCTGACGGTATTGATGGAGTAACCAAAGGGTTTTATGGGGGTGTCTAATCAAGTAGGCTGGAAATTTCAGGGCAATAACCCGATCCACATTCCACATTTCTAACGCACGGACTGAGAGCATTTGTGAAGGGATATGGTGAGCGGGTTCCCAGCGAAATGGGATACGCAACACTTCGCTTTGATGACCCGCCCGAATGAGATTCTTCTGCAGGTGGACCGCGAGTTCTTCCGCTCCGCCCCAAACAAACGGAGCCATATTATTGACAACCAAAATTTTCATGCGAGCAACCTACTCAGGACACGATCCCAATTAATACCTAGCTCTTCTAGGCGTTTGAGAGCATTTTGCCCCATTTGTTCTGTCAGATGACGATCGTTATAGAGTTGATCTAGACCAAGTGCCACCGATTCGGGATTAGGCTCGCAAATCAAACCGTTATATTGATGTCGAACCAATTCCATGACTCCCCCTGCATCAGTCGTGGTGAGGATGGGTTTTCCTGAATGACTTGCTTCAATACTGGGGTAACCGTAAGAGTCCTCATCAAGGGGGAGGTAAGCGGCCGCCAAACAATCGGCCAAGTATTCGACCTTTTGTTCTTCGCTAATCCAACCTAAATTGAAATGAACTCGATTTTCTAGACGATAGTCACGAATAATAGCGCGAAGAGACTCAACGTAATTGTGATCACTAGTGCTACCACAAATACGGATTTTAATAGGACAGGTTGTATAACGTAGCGCTTCGAGAAGTAAGTGCTGCCGTTTGTGGTGTTCGACTCGGCAAATGTAAACCACTTCGTCATTGAATCCCCGGCAATGGAACTGTTCGGGATTGTAGATCGGAGGATAAAGAATTTCACTTTCAAGGTTATTGAAATGTCGTAGTCGATCACTCACGACGGCGGAGTTTGTGAAGATCGCCCGTGATTCTCGCAGGGCTTGCGTATCGATTTCTCTGAGCACATTCCTAATCATCCGATTCCGACCATTATCAGGAAAATTTCGATATTGTGTGTCCCATAAGTCGTAGAAAGCCCGGATATGATGAATGAACCATAGAACCTTGTTCGGATGCGGGATGAGATAGGCAGGGGGCCGGAAACAAATAATCCGGTCGGCATTTTCAATGCGCAGCCAGCGATAGGCAAGAAATTGCGGCATTAAACTATCGGGTGTCTCGATCGCAGGTAAGTAGATATGTTCCACTTGGTGGCCATGGAGTTTGAGCATGGACTCCAACCACTCTACGATATTCCGGGCCCCTCCAAAGATGAAAGGAACAAACGAGGAGCACAGTGCAATTTTCATGCGTTCACCAATGCTTTACCCAAACAATCGGCAATACGATGAACATCATCTTCTGTCAAGGCTTGGTGTGTAGGTAGGTTAATCCCCCGTTGCGCCCATAGATCCGCGACCGGAAATTGACTGGGCTGAGCATACGGGGGTAGCACATGCATCGGGTAAAATACTGGCCGAGTTTCGATCCCTTGGGAATCGAGGTAACGCATCACCGCATCTCTTCGTTGTTCGGTACCTTCCCGCAAAAAGATGTTGTACATCCAAAAGACTTGTCGTGCCCAAGGTTGGCAACTTGGTAATACGATTTGGGATTGCAGAGGTGCGAGCGCCTGATTGTACCATTGGGCTAAGCGGTCTCGTTCGGAAATCGCTTGCTCGATCGCCTCCATTTGTGCCAAGCCGATGGCTGCTTGAATGTTCGTCATGCGATAGTTGTAGCCAACCACGGGAAACCAATAACGCCGTTCGGGGTCCATCCCCTGACCTCGAAAGAGACGCAATCGGGCCGCTAGTTCACTATCATTTGTGGTGATCATCCCCCCTTCACCCGTTGTCACGATTTTGTTCCCATAAAAGCTGAAGGTGGCACATTTGCCTAATCCCCCGACTTTTTTCCCATTCACGGTGGCACCATGAGCTTCGGCCGCATCCTCTAACACCCAAAGTCCATGCTTATCCGCAATGTGATTAATTGCTTCCATGTCGGCGGGGTGACCATAGAGGTGAACGGCGATAATTCCTTTGGTGCGGGGGGTAATCCGACTCTCGATCTGTTTTGGATCGAGGTTCATTGTATCGGGGCAAACATCGGCCAAGACGGGAATGCCATTGCAGTAGCGAACGGCATTCGCCGTGGCGATATAGGTGACGGTCGGGATGATCACCTCGTCTCCAGCTTGAAGCCCCATAGCTACCAAGGCCAAATGCAAGGCAGTCGTTCCATTGTTGGCACTGATAGCGTGCTTCGTCCCGCAGAATTTGGCAAACGATTCCTCGAACGCGCTGATATATTTTCCCGTTGAGGAGATCCAATTGCTTTCGATACAATCCAAAACGTATTTCTTCTCATTGCCCGCTAAACAGGGTTGAGCGACAGAAATTCGCTTCATGTTACTTACCTCGATAGAATTTTGGCAGGAACCCCAACGGCTTTTACTCCATTTGGCATATCCCGAATCACCACCGAACCCGCACCGAGAATCACAGCTTTCCCAATGGTTATTCCGGGAATGACCTTACAACCAATCCCAAGAAAACTTTCCTCTCCAACGGTCACATTCCCTGCTAAGCCACAAGTGGGGGCAATATGAGCGGCCTCTCCAATGACACAATCATGATCCACACAAGCACCCGTATTTATGATAGCCAAGTCTTGGATGATCGCAGCGGCATTAATTACCGCTCCGCTCATGATGGCGATGCCGGTTCCTAAACGAGCGGTGGGGGAAATAATCGCCTGAGGGCTAATGGCATTCGTGAGTTGATAACCAAGTGACTGGACCATTTTCGCTAGGCGTCGTCGTAAGGCATTATTCCCAACCGCAATAAAACTTTTGCCATAACCTTCTTTTCTGAGTTTCTCCAGATGTTCATCCCCCTGTAATACGGGGATTCCAAGGCATTCGCTGTTTGCGCTATTTCCCACACAATAGGCGATCGGTTCTCCCATGCTTCGCAACAGTTCAATGCAAACCTTGGCATGTCCGCTATCGCCGACCACGATTATTTCTTCACGCATGCTTTGGCCCATATTGTCGATTCTGGTCTTGCAAACAGAAGATTGCTTGATTCCATTTCTGCAAGAGTTGGAATACTCAACGGTTGAAGCTCGCCACTCATTGGGTCGATCGCTTGAAATGTGAGATTCAGTGACTTAAATTCCTTAAACCAATCCTCGATTTTGACTCCGACTCGTTTCAAGTGCGACGGTCCTAACTCTACAATGATTCCCATGTTCGGATTGGCCTGGATTAATGGCACGGCCCCTTTGAGTACTTCGAGTTCGGCTCCTTCAACATCGATCTTCATCAAATCAATTTTGGTCTCGGGGGCGATCACATCACTTAACACAACCACAGGAACTTCGGTCGTCTGGCGCTGTGCTAAACTCTCGTCCAACGGATATAAGGAATGGTGACCACTGATCTTGCCCAAATGCAATAATAGTCGGCCCGCTTGACTTGATACGGCTGCTTGATGAATCTCGACGATATCTTGAAAATTATTCAAAAAAATTGTCTCTTTGAGAAGTTCTGCCGATGGACCATAAGGCTCGAAGGCAATTATTTTGCCCTGCCCCTTCATGGCCCTTGCAGATGCTAGGGTATGAAGACCGATATTGGCTCCGATATCCACAAAGGTTGAGTGCGGGGCCAAAATTCTTTCAATGAGGAGTCGAGTTCCTAACTCCAGTTCCCCTGTGTCGATGAGACTAGTTAAAACTGAAACATCATGTGTATAACAAAAAGCATATCCGACTGAGGTTTTCACTAAAACTCGATCGTTCCCAAGACCTAAATGTACTCGTCGAGCCAATATGGTCGAGTAAGTGCGGATTTGATGAAGTAAATCTAACTGTGCTGATAATCTCTTTTCTATTTCGGAAAGTCTTTGGGTGGTCACATCCTGATAAGATAGATGTCGTTCTAGGTTTTTTAATTGTGGTGCAATCTCATGGATCAGGCCTAATCGACTCTCAATGCGATTTAATTGTTCGGTCACTAACCGATTGTGAAAATCCCGATAACGACGAAGAATGGGACGGATGATTTTTTTCGCTTGCCGAAATATCCATCTCAAAACTCGACGAAAAAAACTCGGCCTCGGCTGATAGGCATGGGGGCTGAGAAAACTAGGGGGGGAATCGGATGCATCCCCAAGTCTCATGCTCTCCTGTGCAATTGCATTCGATGCAATCCGATTTATATCAATCGTATGTCTGAGTACTTTATTTGTATGCATATTTCGGAGTAACTTTTGGCTAGGGACACATCATTCTCATGGGATTACCAAACAACGACCATTCTTCTCGAAGTTCGTCCCTTCTCAAAACCATCCCACTACAGATTATCCTTAAACTCTCCTCTTCATCGACTCTTTCCGATCCAAACCTAAGTTAAATCGGGTAAGTAAGATAAAATTTTAATTTGCGATATTTAGGCGATTTGCTTATCATACAAATTTTCTCTCGTTTTTTTATAATCATTCTGACTGTTGCAGGTCTTCGGTTAATCACAAGTAGGCTGGGCAGAACTTTCCCTAGTGGGGATTCCGCTTGGTTTCTCAAAGGATTGCTAAATTTTATTCAGATAAGGCTTTCCCGAAATTGGCGGTTGTAACTTGTTCAACTTAGGCGATCACTGAGTTGAGCGAGATGATTG
>CAZFDX010000555.1:0-8003 GCA_964518325.1 uncultured Alcaligenaceae bacterium
GGATTATTCACGGCTCAGGGTGACTTTCTCGATTCTCATGAGGATGTGGGGCGTCATAATGCGGTGGATAAAATTGTTGGGTCTCAATTTTTGCAAGATCAACTTCCCCTTCAAGAGGGCCTGTTCGTTGTCAGTGGTCGAGCGAGTTTTGAATTAGTCCAAAAATCGATTGTTGCGGGGGCAAATGCCCTCATCGCTGTGGGTGCTCCTTCGAGTTTGGCTGTGGAACTTGCTCAAAGTGCGGATTTGATTTTGATCGGCTTTGCCCGCGAAGGACGTTTCAATATCTATTCGGGTTTTGATCGTCTCACGATCCGATCCTAGAGCGGGACCTATCTTGGAACATTTGCTTTTGAGAGTATCGAACAAACTGCAAAGGACACGGTTTCAACGCGGATCCGTAGCAGAATCGATCGGGGTCGAATCGACCTTCGGAATTGATCTCAATATGATGGGCATAAGAATCATCCATCTGAGGACAACATGGCACACGAGGATAGATCGCTTTTCCAAAATCTCCATCAAATTGAACCGCAGGCGCATCTTGTTCCCGGCCGTGTTCTTCGTCGCATGATTCGTCAACAACTCGATATGGATCATACCGGTTGGCGTGCCCCTCATGATTTGGTGAAGGAATTCTCGAAAAAAGAAATTCTCAACCTCGTTGCTCCGATTGAACTTGAACTTCATGAATCGGACCTGACCGAAACGAATATCCTGATCCCGTATCCCAAGGAGGATTCCGAAGAATCGGCAGAAGAACAGATTCAGCGACTGTTATTCCATGCCAAGCTCGATCGAATTCTTTCCCGAGAAAATCTCGATCGCTACCCCAAAGAGTGGGGGGAATTATTTTTATCCGAAGCGCGACTCATCTTGGAAGAGGAGTACCGGATTCCCGAAGGGGCCGATCAAAGAACAATCGTCCAAGAAACGATTGCTTATATGTTAGAGCTTTACTTTGCCCGTCCGATGCAAACGGCCAAGTTTTTTCCGGGTTTGACAGAGCTTTCCGAACAAATCACTCGCTGGGTCGAGAAATGGAATCTGCACGAGCTTTGGAGGAAATCGGCATTAAGCCAACCCCGTCGAGAAGCGATCGAAGTATTGCAATCGCTTGCGGTGGCTGCGATCCCCGAACCGGCCTTGCCCGCCCACGATGGGAACGATGTGCGACGGCTCGTTGAGTTGATGATGGCCGGTCAGGTGGCAGAATCGGAACGGCAATTACGGACTTTGGCGGATCGGTTGGTCGCAGCAACGGGATATTCCGATAGCACGGAGTGGTATTGGGCTTTGAGGCCCTTTGTGGAATTGGCCTCGGCTGGGGGTTGGGTCGTGGGGCGGCGATTGCTGTACGATCTTCAAAAAGCCTGCGTCGATATTGAAAGGCGATTGTTTGCGGTCGATCTGGTCGAATTCCTCATTACTCTTGGCAAGCAACCCATCAAGCGGGAATTAACCCTGCCGAGATTATTCGATGCGGTCCGACATCTTAAAGCGGCCGCGAATAAGTTGGATGTGCTTGAGGTGAAACAAACGGATGAAGCTCGATTGGCCGATCTTCTTTATCGGGCAGGGCAACATCTCGAAAACCAAGCACGTCAGAAGTGCCGTCCCATTTTGCTGGCTACTCTCGATCAGGCGGGCATCGTTCCCAAAAATACCGTCGAAGAAGTGGCCCGAGATCGCATCGTGGAAGAATTACTCGATGTGGCTTGTGAAAAGGGAGTTATTCGCCTCGGGGACCTACGCGATGCCATTGCCCGAAATCGGTTGAAGCTGAGTGATTTGAAAAATCCTGTGGAATGGCTGGCGGGGGATGCCCTTCTGAGGACCAATCGCCGCTTGGCTCTTTCTTTAGATGGGGTGTATCGCCGTGGTGAAATCTACATGCGTTGGTTACATCGAGGTTGTTCGATATTCTTTGGCACACGGACGGGGCGTTTTTTATCACAATATCTGCTAGCCCCACTTATCTTTTCTTACATATTTGTTGAAGGGGTCGGTCACGCAAGTGAAGCGTTTGTCAGTGCAGTCAAACTTTTTAGCGGGGAAGCCAAAATCGAAAAGGCCTTGGCCTTAACCCCAATTTATGGGGCCATTCAAGAAAGTCAAAAAAAGGTAGACCCCTTCCCTTGGGTTTCTTTTGTTGCCATTGCTGTTTATATTTTCATGCTTTTGCATTGGAAGAAATTTCGGGAACAGAATATCAGCTTCGGGAAATATCTATTATTCGATTTACCCAAAATGATTATCAATTCGGAGATCGTCCGTCTGATCTATCATAACCAAATTGTGAAATTATTTAGACGATATTTATTGGTGCCAATTTTAGTGGGCCTTGGTGTCATCGTCTTAGTGCGAATCATTGATATTATTTTTGATGTGGTTGAGGTCGATTGGAACTATTTATTTTTCCTCGGTTCGGCTACAACATTCGTTACCTTTGTGGCCATTCGGACCACCTTGGGCCGTATGTTAGAAGATCGGGTGAATGAAGCGATCGCCCGAGCATGGCGAATTTTTTCCGTCAACTTTGTGTTGGGATTATTTAATACCCTGATGAATTTTTTCCGGATTGTTCTCGAACGAATCGATCGGGCCTTTTATATTGTCGATGAATGGTTACGATTTCGCGAAGGGGATGCCAAAAAAGGGATCGTCCTTAAAGGAATAATGAGTGTGATTTGGTTCCTCTTCACCTATTTATTTCGATTTGCATGGAATTTGTTAGTTGAGCCTCAAATCAATCCGATTAAACATTTCCCTGTGGTGACGGTCTCTCATAAGATGCTGCTGCCATTAATTCCCTCTTTCTCGAAACAATTCAATGTATCCGAAGGGGTGGTTACTACGGTCGTCAGTGGAATTCCGGGGATATTTGGATTTTTAGCATGGGAACTTAAAGAGAATTGGCGATTGTATCGGGCGAATGATGCTACTCATCTAAGACCTGTTGCCATCGGTTCACATGGTGAAACGACACGCGGACTTTTAAGACCGGGCTTTCATTCGGGGACCGTTCCAAAAACCTATGCGAAACTCAGGCGAGCGATTTGGCAGAAAAAATACCTGAAAGCGAAAAAAATCGAACATCATCTTCACCATACCGAAGAAGCAATTGAACGTTTGACGAATCGAGAATTATGTGCCTTGTTAGCGAAATCCCCCCATTGGACATTCCCTTTGAAGGTGCATCATGTGCATTTAGCAACCAATTGGCTTTCAATCTCATTGATGGCCGAGGGTCTTTCGGGTGAATTGAACATTGTTTATCAGTTAATCGACGATCAAATCTATGCTCAACTCGAAAATATCGCATGGTTGGAACAAATTCCTCCGCTTCAACGGGATTTATTTCAACGGGCTTTGTTCGGGTTTCATCATCTTGCGCGGGTCGATCGATTGAAAGGAGACGAAAAGCATGAACTGGAACTAATCGATTGGGAATTATGGAGTGATTTTTGGGAAAAAGCCTGTCAAAAACCAAATCATATTCATGAATCTAAAACGCCATGAAAATGAAATCGCTATTTACCCATCTCCCTTCACGATTGTATGTAGCTATTGCGGTCCCGATTCTTCTTACGGGCTTTGGGACGGTGGGATATAAATTGATTGGCGGTGACGAATGGGATTGGTTTGATGCCCTCTACATGTCTGCCATTACCTTAACAACAGTGGGATATGGTGAGACGCATCCTTTGTCATCGTTAGGGCGGATATTCACGATATTTTTTCTCTATATTGGTGTATTTACTCTTTTTTATACTGCCTCGGAAATTATTCGGGCCGTTGTGAGTGGTGAAATTCGAGTTAGCCTAGGAAAAACACGCATGTTGCAGAGATTAGCCTCTATGAATTCCCATGTGATTATTTGTGGCCTAGGTCGCATGGGGCGATTTATTTGTTGTGAGTTTGAGCGAAATGGTGTCCCCTTTGTGATTATTGATCTCAATGAATCTCGATTCAATCTGCGAGAATATCAACATGGGGTGCCTTTAGTGGGCGATGCTACGGATGACGAGATATTAATTAAAGCAGGTGTTCAACGAGCGAAGACCTTGGTTACCGTGTTACCCTCCGATGCCGATAACTTGTATATCACACTTTCCGCTCATGTGCTGAACGACAAATTGACCATTATCTCTCGTGCGGAGGATGAATCGGCCGAGGCAAAACTTCGACGGGTGGGGGCAGACATTGTGATTTCGCCATACCTGATTGGCGGTCACCGTGTGGCAGAAGCAGTCCTTCGGCCTACGGTGGGACATTTTATCGATCAAGCGACGAGCCGTGCGATGAGTGATTATCAAATCGAAGAAATCACTTTGCACGAAAATTCCTCGTTGATTGGACAAACTTTGGCCAGTGCCGACATTACTCAGAAACTGGGGGTCGTGATTGTGGCCTTGAAACATCAAAACGCCAGCATGATCTTCAATCCTCGGCAGGATCATGAATTGTTTTTGGGCACGACCCTTGTTGCGGTGGGGAATCGCGAATCGCTGGACAAACTAGAAAATCTTGCCAATCACGTTAAGAGGCGTCGCTGAGCGGGGGCTTTTTTTCATTCTGGTGTGGCATTTCCTCTCTCACTAGTTAAAATAAATATAACCCACAGGCTTTGTTATTCCTCCCTAACCCTGAAGGACTTCGCGATGCGATTCCTGCCAATTTTCTTTGTTTTCTTGACCCCATCGATTCAGCCGATTTTTGCCGAACCGGGGTCCCCTTCCAAAACCCCTCAGAAACTCGACTATACCCGTGACGTCAAACCGATTTTAGCCAACACTTGTTTTGCTTGTCACGGACCGGATGAAAAAAGTCTCAAGGGGAAATTGCGACTCGACTCGCGCGAGGCGGCCCTGAAAGGAGGCAAGTCGGGGGAACCGGCGATTGTTCCCAACAAGCCCGACCAAAGTGAGCTGATCCATCGAATTTACTCCAATGAAAAGACCGAGGTAATGCCCCCGCCTCATGCCAACAAATCACTTAAACCAGAAGAAAAGGAAATTCTGAAACGCTGGATACTTGAAGGGGCCGATTATCAAACACATTGGGCCTTCACGAAACCCAGCAAAGCTCCGGTGCCGGTATTTACCGATCCCAAGGACAAGGCTTGGGTGATGAACCCCATTGATGCGTTCGTGCTGGCCAAATTAAAACAAGCCAAACTCCAACCCAGTTCCCCCGCAGATAAAACGACCCTCATCCGTCGCGTTTCCTTAGACCTGCGTGGATTTTCGCCCAGCTTGGAAGAGATCGATCAATTCATTCAAGATACATCTCCCAAGGCTTACGAGAACATGGTAGATCGCATGCTAGCTTCCAACCGCTATGGCGAAAAGATGGCGGCCCAATGGCTGGATTTGGCCCGTTTCGGCGATACCTCGGGATACCATTACGATAGTACCCGCCAGATGTGGCTTTACCGAGATTGGTTGATCCGCGCGTTCAATGAGAATAAACCCTTTGACCAATTCACGATTGAGCAACTCGCTGGGGATTTGCTCCCCAATCCGACCTTGGATCAAAAAGTTGCTAGTGGCTTCAATCGCAACACTCGATTCAACGAAGAGGGAGGTGCCGACCCTGAAGAATTTGTGATTCGCTATGGTGTGGATCGGACCAATACCCTCGGCCAAGTTTGGTTAGGCATGACCTTGCAATGTGCCGAGTGCCATTCCCATAAATACGATCCGATTACCCAGAAGGAATACTACCAACTCTATGCCTTCTTCACAGGAATCAAAGAACCCATGACCAGTGGGAATCATGGTCAACCCCTTCCTCCGCTTTTGAAAATACCGACTCCGGAACAAGAGAAGATTTTGTCCCAAGCCAAGAAACAACGGGAAGAGGTTTTGGCACAGATAAATCAGAAACTCCAAGGCACGAAATATCAGGAACCGCCGCTCGATAACCTCCCCAAGCCGGAACCCAAGGAGATCGTTTGGGTGGATGATGCCCTTCCGAAGGGGGCGATCCCCCAAGGAGATGGTGCGAATTTCAAATTTGTCGAAGCACCGGCACCGGTCTTGAGTGGGAAGAAATCGGTCTTCCGCACGGCAACGGGACTGCAACAGGCCTTCTTCACAGGGGCTACCGAAACCCTCACGATCAACAGCCCCGCCGATGTTCTGTTTGCTTATGTTTATCTCGATCCCAAAAATCCCCCGAAAACCATCATGCTCCAGTTCAATAATGGTAACTGGGAACATCGTGCTTATTGGGGGGAAGACAAGGCCTTTTTAGCGGGTTCGCCCGACGGGCCGAATCATCGCAAGATGGGACCGTTACCGAAAACGGGTGAGTGGGTCCTTCTGGAGGTCACGGCCAGCCAAGTCGGTTTGAATCCAAACGATAAGCTCAACGGTTTGGCCTTCACGCAGGTCGATGGGGTGATCCATTGGGATAAAGCCGGTATCAAACAACTCCCGCCCGATACCAAGAGCCTCTTCTCGCTGGCGGCATGGGAAGTGAATGCCAAGAAAGATAACAAGCTCCCCCCCGAGGTGCAAAACGCCCTGAAGGTGGAAGCCAGCAAACGCAACGACGCCCAGAAGAAAACCATTTTGGATTACTACTTACGAAATGTCTACCAAAATACCCGTGCGGTGTTCGAGCCGTTGAACAAAAAACTCGTCGAACTCGACGCCCAGATCAAACAGACCGAAGAGGCCGTTCCTACAACCCTCATCAGCGAAGAGATGGAAAAACCCCGCGATGCTTATGTTCTGATTCGTGGCGATTTCCTTCAGAAAGGGGAAAAGGTCTCGCGCGGCTTACCCCAAATCTTCCCCCCCATGCCGAAAGATGCTCCGCTCAATCGTCTCGGCTTGGCCCAGTGGTTGACCTCTCCGGAACATCCGTTAACCGCGCGGGTAGCTATGAATCGTCTTTGGTGCCAGTTGTTTGGCAATGGATTGGTTCGCACACAGGGAGATTTCGGAACGCAGGGGGAACTTCCTTCTCATCCCGAATTGCTCGATTATTTGGCCGTTGAGTTTGTAGAATCGGGTTGGGATATTAAAAAGCTCCTGAAAATGATGCTGATGTCGAATACCTATCAACAGACCTCGGCCTTTGAAGGTAACATTCCGGATGTCGATCCAAACAACCGCCTGCTCTACAAGGCGCCCCGATTCCGGATCACTGCCGAAGAAATTCGGGATAACGCCCTTGCGATTTCCGGCTTGTTGAGCAACAAAATTGGTGGTCCTTCGGTAATGCCCTATCAACCCCCCGATTTTTACAAAGGTAAACATGAAGGATGGCAATGGAAACCCGCAGAAGGGGAAGATCAATACCGTAGGGGGCTGTATACCTTCTGGCGGCGGACCTCGCTGCACCCGATGTTTGCCTTGTTCGATGCCCCCAGCCGAGAAGAATGCACCACACAACGAGCACGCACCAATACCCCGTTGCAAGCCTTGGTTACGATGAACGATCCGACCTTCGTGGAGGCCAGCCGTGTCTTTGCTCAGAATGTTTTGACCCAAGGCCCCGCAACATTAGAAGAGAAGGTCGAATGGGCCTTCCGAAGAGCGTTGTCACGCAAACCTTCCGCTGCGGAACGAGCGGTCTTGCTCAAACGATACGAAATTCTCTTGGATCGGTATCGTAAGGAGCCGGCCCTCGCCCAATTGGCCGTGAAAGTGGGACAATATCCTCAACCGCAAAAGGTCGATGTTGCGGAACATGCTGCGTGGATGGGCATCTGCAATATCCTGTTGAATTTGGATGAAACGATCACCCGTGAATAAGCGGAGGATCGTTCCAGAATCAGAGCATGTCTTCTCGTGAATCAGTGGATGGCCATTCGTGAATAAAGAGACAGAATCGACACACAATCGATTCTTGCAAGACCAATCGAACGAAACACCATTTGCGAATCATGGGATCGAATTGCTTCGTAAAGGTTTGTTTCTCCCTATCCCAGCCGTGCCCGTCCCCTGACCGGATAAAATTGCCCCCTGCCTCTTATACACCTCTGA
>CAZFDX010000556.1:0-6779 GCA_964518325.1 uncultured Alcaligenaceae bacterium
AACTCATAGCTATTGACCGTTTGGCCGAGTAGGGTGATTTCCTTACATCCTTCGGAAGCCAATTGCCGACACTCTGCCCAAATGTGGTTGGGGTGACGAGATTGTTCGGGTCCCCGAGTCGAAGGGACTACACAATAGGTACAAAATTTGTCGCAGCCAATCTGAATCCGAACATAGGCCTGATAGGGGGATTCCCGCATGCTCGCATCGCGTGTGGGATCGTAACTTTCAAAACTCGCTTCGATTTCTTGACGCGAGCCGTCTTTGCGGCCCAAGCTGAGTGCATATTGAACTTCTTGGGTTTCCCGTGCTTTTTCAATCAATTCGGGAACCCGTGACAGTTGCCCCGTCCCCACCACCAAATCAACATAAGGTGCCCGATCCACGATCTTGGATTGATCTTTCTGAGCCATGCACCCCAAAACACCGATGATTTTTTCGGGGTGCCGTTCCTTGTGACGACGAAGCCGCCCAAGGGCGGAGTAAATTTTGTCCTCCGCATGCTGACGAACAGAACAGGTGTTGAATAAAATCACATCGGCTTGGGTCGGTTCATGAATCAATTCGTAGCCCTGTCGGCGCAACGCTCCGATGACCAGCTCGCTATCTAGCACATTCATTTGGCAACCGACCGTTTCGATATAAACCGTTTTCTGCACGTTCATCTCAGCTGATAAGGATATTCCGAATAAGACTATTTTAGCAGAATCAGGTTCACAGGATAGAGGCCCCCCCGTTGCAGGCCTGCGGCCTGCGGAATGACAATCGTGCCTCATCCTCTCATCATCGACAACGAACATTGCCGTGCGCTTGTGGCTCCTCCTCTCATCAACGAGGAGGGGATATTCCCGTCGGGAGATCGTTCCATGCCCACACAAAGGCTTCTCCCAACGCGGTTGTATTCTACCCAATCGATATTTTTTATCTGGATACCCCATTTGATGACACAAGATGAAGACTTTGGTGGCGTTCTGATAATTTTTAAGGGTTGCTAGTGGTTTATAACTTGGACCGATTCTGCGGAACGCTCTCAAGAAAAGCATTCTGATAACCGATCTGTAAGGAAGCGATTGTATAGATAACGTCGTTTGTAACGGCATTTGAGAGCCTGATAACCAGAGTGTTAGGAGGAGTGGGTCCATGCGATTGAGATTCCTTGGGGTGGTCGCAGCCCTAGCAGTAGGAGGAGGGATTGCGAACGGTCAACCAGCCCCTTCGGTCCCACCCGGAGCGATTCCCCCCGGAGCAGTTCCGCCCGGCGGTGATCCTTCGAGTGCCTATCCGGGTTCATACCCTCCCGGAGGAGGACCACCAATCGATGGTCGGATTTCTCCGATCATTCCACCACAAGGGTACGAACCCTATCTTCCCGGTCAGGGGTATCCTGCCTTCCCACCCAGTGAAGATGGTTATCCGATTGGTCGGGGCTTAGGGTTCTTGTATGGTGGTGTGCGTGCGGGAAATCCTGTCACCTTTTGGACCAACTTCGAGTATTTGATGTTTTTCTCGAAAGGTCAACGAATCGGGATTCCTTTGCTCACAACTTCTGCAGTGAGCGATTTCGGGGTTTTAGGAGCTTTGACCACCACTCCTTTGATCGGTGGTGAAACCGTAGGCTTCTCGTATCAACCCGGATGGCGATTCACTGCAGGCGTCTTCGTTGATCCCGATCGTCGATTAGGGATCGAAGCCACGGGTTTTTTCGTGAATCGGAATTCGCAAACCCGAGCGGGGGCGAGTAGCGATGAAGGGGGACCTCTCTTAGCGGTGCCCTATCAAGATCAATTCGATGGGGGAGTGAATGCTTCGCGAACCTTAAGTTCGTCGGCGAGAACGCCTGCCTTTGTGGGTACCTTCGACTTCCAAGGGTTGCGTAACGGGGTGCTGACTCAGCGAACAATCATCAACATTCCCGGTGTTGGTCCCACTGCGTTGAACCGTCAACGACCTAACCCCATTTATGTTCAGACAGGTCCGATCCTTGGTGCTGCCTTGTTTGAGACGGCTACTCTGAGCTGGGGTACAGAACTCAACGGTTTGGTGAATATCTTCCGAGGTACTGGTGAAAATCCTTGGAACTTCAACCTGATGTCCGGTGTCCGATACTTCTTGTTAGATGAGCGTATGGCCTTCTTCACCAGTTCGGTTTCGCGTAGCCCTGGCTACACGGAGCAAACGCTGATCTCCGTGCCGCGTTTGCCCGACGTGTTGGAAGATCGCTTTGTTCCGACCTCGACCTCGTTCTTAGGTCAGAACTATATTGGTGCCCACACGATTCAGACCTTGGATACTTGGCACACCACGAACGACTTGGTCTTAGCCCAAGTGGGCTTCAGCTGGGATGCTCGATTGGGTCCCCTTGTGTTCATGGGATATGCCAAAGCAGGTGCCGGTTTGAACTATCAAGTCAGTGACCTTGGTGGACAATCCGCGATCGAGTTTTCCGATCAAGGGGGTCTCACGGCTGGCGAGCGAAACACAGCTGTGGGGGGAAGCTACAACGTTGGTGCAGACCTTGGGATTCACCGAAATATCACCTTCGCTGTGGCCGGCGAAATTGGGTTAAACTTAGGTATCCAAGTGACCCCGAACGTGATGGTCTACGCAGGTGGAAGCGCTCTGTGGGTGAATGGGGTAACCCGTGTGGGTGACCTGCATACCGGATCGGTGAACTCGGCCTTGGTCCCTGTTTCGCCGAACTACGGGGCTGCCACTTCGACCACCTTCCCCCGAGATTACTTCCCCAAGCGCGATTTCTGGCTCTTCGGTGCGAACTTCGGCTTGCAACTCCGATACTAAGCTAGTTTCTTAAACATCCCTTCCTCCTGAAAAATCGAATCCGCAGCGTCTCTCGTAACATCGAATCCGGAGCGTCTCTCACAAGATTCAATCCGGAACATTTTGCGTTAGGACCAGTCGGAACTCGATTGGGCCTTTTTTCTTTTTCTACCTCGCCAATTCTTGATTCAGGATGGCCTTAGTAGGTCTCTCGATACAATGCCCAGCAACTCTCCTGTTCGCCCGTTTGGATTGGGGGCCTTTCTCATGCGATCCTTTTTTTGGTTGGGCTTGATGTTGCTGATTCCCCTGACTGCCTTTCTGCAAGAAAAAACGCCCCCCGTTGTTGGCAAAGTCGAAGCCCAACCCCTGTTGGCACAGGCCAACCGTTTGAGCAAAGCTCTGGAGTTACTAGGGGAACCGCTCGCAGCCGGTTCGCTTCAAGAATTGACTCACCTGACCGAAAAAGATGGCGATGAAAAGGTTACCTCGACCATTCAAAAAATCTTCGATCCTTTGACGATCGCCACTGTGGAGCTGAACAAAGAGGGAATCGCACGGGTCACACCGACGGCGAACAAGGTCGAATTGCTCGAACAAGGTTGGCGTATCTACTTGGTCAAAGTAATCAACAAAGAGGGAATCAAAACTCCCTTTCGGACCGAAAGCCCCAATGCGCTTCCCTTGGCCAATTCTCCCAAAGACGATGTAGAAAATCGCTGGTTAGGCTTGGCCGATTACACGGGTCAACCATTGTTGCCCAACCTTTCGGGCTTAGAGTTGGAATATCGGGTGGTTCAGCTTTATGGCCGCCACAGTGGAGAACAGAAAGCGAAACTGCACTTCGCCACGGCCCCTGCCAAGAAGGGAGAACCCCCGATTGCCGAGCGCGCCCGATGCGAAATTCCGTTTGTGGTGAAGCCGAGCGTGGAGGTTCGCTTCCGTGTTCGTGATGAGAAAGGTGAAAACACCATGGCCGCGTTTGTGATTCGGGATGCGCAAGGACGAATTTATCCCGCTCAATCGAAACGCCTTGCCCCCGACTTTTTCTTCCAACGGCAAATTTATCGGGAAACCGGTGAAACGATCCGTCTCCCTGTCGGGAAATATCAGGTCGAGTGTTCCCGAGGTCCGGAATCGATTCCCGAGAGCAAAGAAATAACGGTCACCGAGAAAGGGGGGCTGATCGATTATCAGGTGCAACGCTGGGTCGATCCGGCAGCGAAAGGGTGGTGGAGCGGCGATCATCATATTCATGCTGCGGGGTGTGCCCATTACGAAAAACCGACCGAAGGGGTCCATCCGCCCGATATGCTCCGGCACATTCGCGGGGAAGATTTGAAGGTGGGTTGCTGCCTGACATGGGGGCCTTGCTTCGATTATCAAAAGCAATTCTTCACCGGCAAACCCGATAATGTCTCGAAATACCCGTATCTACTGCGGTACGATGTGGAAGTTTCGGGCTTTGGCTCGCATGCTTCGGGGCATTTGAACCTCTTGAAACTGCGGGAGCAAATTTATCCCGGAGGCGATTCCAAAACGCATTGGCCAACGCTGGGGATGAATACGTTGCGTTGGGCGAAATCTCAAGGGGCGATTACCGGTCCGGCCCATTCTGCCAATGGTTTGACCCGTTACGTTGGCAAAATTCCCCAAGGTCAAGAAGGGCCGAATCAGTTGCCGAATTTCCACATTCCAGCCTACGATGGCATCGGTGCCAACGAATTTATCGTGCAGGTGACACATTTGGTTCCCGGCCCTGATAAGAAGTTGGTTCCGGCCGTCGATTTTATCTCAGCGATGGACACCGACCGCGTCGCCGAGTGGAACATGTGGTATCACACGCTGAATTGTGGCTATCGCGTTCGGGTCAGTGGGGAGACTGATTTCCCTTGTATCTATGGGGAACGGGTCGGAATCGGCCGAGTTTATGTCAAGTTGGACGGAAAGCTCGATTTTGATCAATGGACCGACGGGATTGCCGCCGGTCGAAGTTATGTCAGTGATGGCACCACGCACCTGATGGATTTTGCAGGCCAAGTGGGTGAGAAGAAATATGAGCTGGGGGTCAACGGCAGTGAAATCAAACTCGAACAACCTCAAAAGGTTCGTTTCACCGTCGAGGTGGCCAGTCGCCTCAACGGGAAAAAAGTCCCCATCGAGCTGGTGGTGAATGGCTACCCTGTTGAGAAGAAGGAGATTGTCGCCGATGGCAAATTAAACGCACTGAGCTTCGAGACGGAGATCAAACAGAGTAGCTGGGTGGCGGTTCGATGTTTCCCACACGCTCACACCAACCCGATTTTTGTGCTGGTGGGGGAAAAACCGATCCGTGCGAATCGGGCCAGTGTGGAATGGTGTCTGCAAGGGGTCGAACAGTGTTGGAAAATGAAAAAGGGAACGTACAAGAAAGAGGAACTCGAACAAGCAGAAAAAGACTACGAACATGCACGCAAGGCCTATCAAAAAATTCTCGAAGAACACCCCAAGGATTAACCAATCAAAAAAGCCCCCAAATAGAGAGCTTAGGTCGGATCAGAGGAAAGAAGCCCTTGCTCTGTGCATATTCTTCTCGGGTAAGCTCGAATTGAGTGTAGCGATTCCAATCGTTGCCGATGCGATGAGCCGACGACGATACGGCATCCGAGTCGCTACGCCCATCTCGGAGACGCTCTCAGTGAAAGGCCGCCCCTGAGTGAAAGCGAACAGCAAACAGGGGGCTTGGTTTTAACCGAGGGGTTGCCCTATCCATTATTTGATTGAAGTGATATTCTGACCTTTTTCTTGCCCGCATCATGGAAGTGCGATGACCTCAACACCTGTCCGAGTCTTTTTACCTGCGATTCTCTCAGGGATTCTGGCCTATTTATGCTTTTTTCCCTGCGATTTGGGTTTTCTCGCTTGGTTTGCGTTGGCCCCCTTATTTTCGACCTTCACCGCGACCGTTTCAACAAAAAGGCTATTTGTGGCTTGTTTTGTTGGGGGATTGTTTTTCTTTCTGCCCGCAACTCAGTGGATTCGCTTAGCCAGTCCGCCGATGTACGGGGCATGGATCGGGCTGGCGCTTTATTCTAGCTTCACTTGGAGTATTTCCATTCTTCTTATTCGCTGGCTCAAATGGTGTGGCTTACCCTTACTGTTTGCGGCACCGATTGTTTTTGTTTCGGCCGATTATTTCCGGACCCATTTCCCAACGGGCTTTCCTTGGTTGAGTCTGTTCGGCTGGTATACCCCGATTGGTTTTGGCTGGTACCAAATGGGTCAAACTCAACACGATTGGCTTCGGCTGATTCAAATTGCCGACGTGACCGGTGTCTACGGCATCACCTTTATGGTGATTATGGCGAATGTGTTGGTCTGGCAATGGTTAGCCCGTTGGGAACCCGTGACTCGCTGGCTGGGACAAGATTTCCCGACCAGTAACCGACCTTGGTTTGGGACCATTTTATTTGCAGGATTGTTTGTGGTGTTGATGGGTTACGGCACCGCAGAATTAGAGCACGAACCTTTCGCCCTAGGCCCCGTCGTGGGGGTCTGTCAAACCAATATCGCCCAAGAGATTAAGCTCAATAAGGAAGAGGAAGTCGAAAATCGTCGGATCATGGAGTCGGACTTTATCAAGCAAGGGAACCAAGTGAGCCAAACCGTTCCGGGAGAAAAACTCGACCTAATGATTTGGCCTGAAACTTCTTACCCCTTCCCTTACTACGAGAATACCCCCGAAATTTCTCCGTTGATTGTGGAATATCGACAATGGTTCGAGAAACGATTGCGAAGTACCAGTATCAATTGGCGCACCTATTTACTTATTGGCACCAATAGTGTGAATGTCGAAGGGAATAAAGAGATCAAAGCCAATAGCGCCCTTTTATTCGATCGTCACGGCGATACCCCTGAATTAAAGGGGCGGTTCGACAAAATTCATTTGGTGCCATTTGGCGAATATATTCCCTACGTTCAAACCCTGCCTTTTCTGAAAATCTTTTCCCCCTATCCGGAAG
>CAZFDX010000557.1:0-2330 GCA_964518325.1 uncultured Alcaligenaceae bacterium
TCAAGGAAGATGTTCAGGCGGCCGCACAAGAGCAAAAGGCCACCGTCAGCAACGGAAGCCGTGCCACGTCGGCTCCATCAGCCCCATCGGCGGCGCCATCGGCGGCTCCATCAGCCCCATCGGCCCCATCGGCGGCCCCCACAGGCTCGGCAACGACTGCGGCTCCTTCCACCACCTCTTCAGGAACGCGCAGCATTCGACGCGAACCGATTTCCCCCTTGCGGGAAAGGATCGCCAAGCGGCTCGTCGAATCGCAGCAGACGACGGCCACCCTGACGACCTTCAATGAGGCCGATATGTCGGCCGTCATGGCCGCCCGAGAAAAATACAAGGATAAGTTCAAGGAAAAACATGGCGTCGGGCTGGGCTTTATGTCGTTTTTCGTCAAAGCCAGTATCGAGGCCCTCAAGGCATTTCCGGCCGTGAATGCTCGCATTGATGGAACCGACGTCGTCTACCAAAATTTCTACGATATTGGGGTAGCCGTCAGTACCGAGCGCGGTTTGATGGTCCCCGTCATTCGCGATGCCGATGCCCTGAGTTTTGCGGGAATCGAGAAAAAGATCGTTGAGTTAGCTCTCAAGGCACGGGATGGGAAGCTGGCGACCTCCGAACTCCAAGGGGGGACCTTTACGATCACCAACGGCGGTATTTTCGGCTCGATGCTTTCGACCCCGATTCTCAATCCTCCTCAAACGGGGATTTTGGGAATGCACTCGATTCAGAAACGGGCGGTTGTGGTCAATGATCAGATCGTGATTCGACCCATGATGTACTTGGCCCTATCGTATGACCATCGTTTGATTGATGGTCGAGAAGCGGTCCAGTTTCTGGTCCGTATCAAAGAGTGTATCGAAAATCCCGAACGAATTTTATTTGAAGTCTAGGAGACCCTTCCATGCGTTGTTCCGCCGCAGTGTGTTCCTTGATGATGTTGTTTCTGCTTCTCAGTGAAGTGGCCTACCCCCAACAAATCAAGGATAAAAAAGAGGGTCGCTACGAATGGAAATCGAAACACGATCCCAACGGCATTGGAAAATTCTACATGGGGCGAGAAATTGCCCATGTCATGGGGCATTTGGGAGCCTCTTGGTTGGAACGCCCCCAGCGTGAGGAAGAAGAAGCCCCGAGTAAACTGATCGAAGCCCTGAACCTGAAAGAAGGGGATGTGGTTGCCGATGTTGGCGCGGGAACGGGGTATCACGTTTTTCGGATGGCCCCCTTGGTTGGAAAAACCGGTAAAATTTATGCCGTCGATATTCAGCCTGAAATGCTCGATATGATTAAAGCCAAAGCGGCCAAGAAAAAAGTCGAGAATATCGAACTCATTCTGGGCAAGGAAGATGATCCGAAACTGCCCGAAGAAAAGATCGACCTCATCTTGATGGTCGATGTGTACCATGAATTTGCCTACCCCTATGAAATGACCGAGAAGATGATTAAGGCCCTCAAACCGGGGGGGCGCCTTGTGTTTGTGGAGTTTCGCAAAGAGGACGAAAAGGTTCTGATTAAAGAAGTTCACAAAATGAGCGAAGCCCAAGTTCTGAAGGAAATGGCCGAGTTCAAAGAGTTACGGCACATTGAAACTTATAAAAAACTCCCTTGGCAGCACATGATTTTCTTCGAGAAAAAAGCACCCAAAAAATAACCCCTCACAGTGATTCATCTGTTCTTCTGAGTGATCGAAACCAAAGCGGCGACCCCGAACTTTTGCCCGTTAATCTTTCATGATGATTCAAGCTCGATTGTTCAAGGGGCTTGCGAGGAATCCTGTGTCTCCACTTTGGCCGAACGCTATTCCTCTTCGAGCTGTTTAGGGAAGTTGGAGTAATGTTTTCAGGATCGGTCCGGAATGTTTGGGCGGCGGAGATTTATCATCTCCTTCTTTGGGGCTAGGGCGTTCCACATGCACGCCGCATAAAATCAGTTCCCCTTTCCCAACCGATCGACTGAGCAGGCCACTGGAACCATCCGGATAAGTGGCCAAGGTGGTGGTGCGGGTCCCTTCCTGAAAAAACGGGCCGCCACTGTAATAAGTTTCGACTTTAGGTAATAAATCTAAACCACGTTTTTTACCTTCCTCGGTCAAAGTGAGTTTGAAAGCACCGGGTTTGGGGAAGGAAGCCCCTCCCTTCACGGGACCAATGGCCACGCCATCGAAGATGCCGATCGGGTAGGGGTATTGTTTTCCTTCGTATTTGACCGTTTTGGAAACGAGGTATGCCCCCGCACAAATCGCTAAGCAACGCCCCCCTTCCGTGATATATTTTTCGATGGCTTTGAGTCCTTTTTCCCCCGCGGCCGAGGCTTGGAGAGGTGCCCAACCGCCG
>CAZFDX010000558.1:0-2507 GCA_964518325.1 uncultured Alcaligenaceae bacterium
CACACACCAAAGATCGGAATTTTTTCCGCATAGTGGCGGAGAATCTCGTTGGAAATTCCCGCTTCTTTTGGCGTACAAGGGCCTGGTGAAATGACAATGTGACTGGGTTGAAGTTGGGCCACTTCCTCTAAACTGATTTGATCGTTCCGCCGAACCTCAATCGAAATGCTCGGGTCGATCTCGCCAAATCGCTGGACCAGATTATAGGTGAACGAATCGTAGTTATCAATCAACAGGATCATGAGAATAAACTAGAAAGGCTCCCCCAGTCTGGCCAAGGAATTTAGCGGGTAGAATGGATAGATTGAACATCGGGCATCGGACACCAGACAGATCGGGCGTCGCACAGATTGATGATCGAGTAGGTCGGGATATTGGACCGAAAATTTCGCTCGGTTGATAAATGTCCCTTCAGGCCAGCAACCCAAGCAACGCAGGTCAACCCTTCAGGCAAGCCTGATAAAATTCTTCAAAACGATGGATCATGGCCTGACGACTGAATCGTTCTTGAACACGTTTTTGAGCATTTTTCGCATGCTGATGAGCCAAGAGCGGTTCCTTGGAATAAAAAGCAATCGCTTGTGCAAGGAGAGGATCGGTTTTAGGGGGCACAATTTGCCCTTCTATCCCATGTCGAACCAAGGTGGCATTTGCTCCGGTATCGGTAGCGACAATCGCACGACCGGCCGCCATATATTCTAATAGAGCATTCGACATCGATTCGGAATGGGATGGTAAAACGGCAATATCGATCCCTTTTAAGAAAGCGGGGATTTCTTGAAGGGCCCCTTTCAGAAAAAATCGATCGGCGAGTTGGTGCCTCTCAATGAGATGTAAAAGATGGTTCTGTTCGGGCCCTGTTCCTGCCACCTCCCAGCGCAAGGGTAAATGGCGAAGCTGACTGGCAACGCGGATGAGGCCATCGATATTTTTGACGGGGCGGAGGTTCGCCACGGCCCCCACAGTTAAAACTCGATTTTCCCAAAAGACTGGGGAACATTCTCGAAATCGTTCGAGATCGACACCGTTTTCAATCACGGCAATTTTGCTGGCGTTTCCCCGTTCGATCTCGTTGAGTGCCCGTTTCCCGACCTCGCTATTGGTAAGGGTCCTGTGAGCCAAACGTCCCATAAGCCGGCCGAGGGGAAGATGTTTCCCGCTCAACCAATACCCGAGATTATTCCGCACGCGCACCACTTTCCGGATACCCAATAATCGAGCCAACGGAATGGCAAAATAGCTGCTATCCAGAAAGTAGCTTTGGACCACATCGGGCCGATCTTTTCGCCAAAATCGCACCAAGCCCGCACTGGCGCGAATGGCCTCGAGGCCGAGTAATCGCTTCAAACCTAGGCGAATGAGAGGTACCCCCTTGGGTTCCAAGGCTTGAGATTCTTCATCCGTCCCATCGAGTAGAACAAGGCTTGGACGAATTTTGTTGCGATCCAAACCTTGGAGCAAGGCGAGTAATTGCGATTCGGTACCTGCTCGGCTGAGGCGATCGATCACAAATGAAACATGAATCGGTCGGGGAGTGTTCATGTCAACGAACCTGCCAAAGAAGATTCTTTCTCGTTTCTCAATTCTTGAAAAAGCTCCAAGTACTGTCGGGCTTGGGCCTCGAATGTAAATTCCTTGAGCATTCTCTCACGGGCGGCCTGACCATATCGGGTTCGCAGATGGGGATTTTGCAACAGAGCTAAGATGGCCTCGGCCAAGGCTTCTGGGTCCTTGGGGGGAACCAAAATTCCCGTTTCCCCCGAAACGATCACTTCCGGAGTGCCCCCCACGGCCGTGGCCACACACGCCACCCCTTGAGCGCTGGCTTCAAGCACGACATTCGGAAGCCCCTCTGTAAAAGAAGGAAGACAAAACAGGTCGGCCCCACCAAGCAGGCGATCCAAATCGTTCCGGTAACCCAATAGACGAAATTGCTTGTCGATGTGCAATTGTTCTAGACGTTTTTGGATCGATTCGCGAAGTACCCCGTCTCCGAAATGGACAAAGCGAATGGTCGAATCGACCCGCAGCACACGAGCCGCCGCTTCGACAAGAATGGTGTACCCCTTCTCGGGACTTAATCGCCCCGCAGAAACGACGATCAACCCGCGATGCTGCGCCAGTTGTTCCAATGCTGCCCGAGAACGCGCGGGGGAATAGTCGAATAGTTCGGGCCGAGCCGCATTGCGAATCACACGAATTTTTTGGGCCGCCACTCCGACCCGACGCACTTTTTGGGCTTGCCCCTCCGAAACACAAACCACCGCATCGAGCCAACGCAAATGAATCTTATCGAGTAGTTCGTAAAGTTGGACTTTCCGGTTCTCGCCCGTCCAGCCCCGTGATACTCCAACGATGGGAATCCCCAGCCGTCTCGCTGCGATCCTTCCCAAAATGTTTGCTTTGTAGCCGTGAGTCAAAAGAATATCGGCCCGAAATTGCCTCAGTTTGGCAGTTAATTCGCTGAGGGTACGACCGATTTTGGGAAAGTCGTTTTCCAAACAATC
>CAZFDX010000559.1:0-2097 GCA_964518325.1 uncultured Alcaligenaceae bacterium
ACTGATCGCTCCGCCAACCTTGACGGAATCTTCCGGCGAAACGCGAGTGAGAGCAAAGTATTCGTAGACCTTTTTCTCGTTCAATTGTTTGTCGGAACTTTCTGCTTTGCGGGAGTAAAAAACGCCGCCCCCAAAATTCAAGATTCCATTGTTATCCCGACGGGCTTTCGCGAATTCACGCCAAGCGGCGGTCCCTTTACCTTCGATGGGTTGGTTTTGGGCTTCGGCCTCGATGGCATCCCGATTTTGTGCGGTACTCAGTTGATGTTCCGCACGGTAATGAATCCCTACTTCCACCCATTCATAGCGGACTTCTACGGCAGTGCTTCCGTTGGCTTTGACCAAATAGGGTCGCGAGCTACGAAATTCGGGCGGACGTCCTTCGAGAGCATTTTTGGCGAGGAGGTCTTTGTTGGCATGATTCTTGATGAAGTCGATCGCGTCGTTAATTCCTTCGCTATCGTCCAAGTTGTTGGCAAGGATTCGGAATTCGAGAGAACCAACTTGTTTGACCAATTCCTTGATCTCATCGACGTCCGAGGCAGTCAACTTCGAGTTATCTTTGCCGATAGTTCCTGTCGGAAGGATAATCTCGACACGGGTATCCCCCAAGGGACGGATGACCACGTTGCGAATGTCGCTGGGGTCAATCCGGCGATTGAGAGATTCCGCCAAGATATTATCGGCCTTGGCTCGTCCCCCTTCGGTGATGCCCGAGATACGGGAAAGCTCCTGATCCACTTCGTAAACGAGGATGGTCCCCCCCGCCAGATCGGTACCGAGCTTAAAACCGCCTAGGCCTTGTTGGTATTTCCAAAAGGCGTTCCCGACCAGATAGATCGCTATCAGGATGGGGATCAAACAAATGATCGTCCGTGTCCGAAAATTACGTTGCATTTCTCACACCTATGACACAGTGAATCCTGCTGATACAGGAGCACCGAAATTAACTTTGATTTTCGAGCTAGCTTGCTTGGGAGGATTCGTCTTCCGCAGGGGTCACCTTCACAATCGAACTTTTCAACACTCGGATTCGGGTTCCCGAGGTATCATCCACACGGAGGGTCACTTCATCCTCACCCTCTTTAATAGCCATCACCACTCCCAAAATTCCGCCGGAGGTCACTACTTTATCATTTTTCTTGAGCCGGCTTAATAGATTTTGTTGTTCTCGTTTCTGTTTGGACATCATCCGCAAAAACAAGAACATGACCACCCCCATGAGGATGAACGGGACATATCCGCTCCAACTGGGTTGACCCTCTGGCTGGGCTTGTGCGAAAAGGGCTAGGCCAAAATTCATGTTACACACCTAAAAAACGATGTTCTCGGCAAATTCAAAAACGGCATCTTACGTATTCGACTGCCATCGGGCAAGACGTTCTTGATGAAACTGGGCAAACCGCCCCTGTTCCAACGCCTTTCGGGCACCCTCCATCAATCGAAGATAATAAGAGATATTATGCAAACTTAGCAGAATTGGCCCTAGCATCTCTTTACTGCGGAAAAGATGATGCAGGTACGCTCGGCTGAAGTTCGCGCAACAATAGCAAGGGCAACCGGACTCGAGGGGCTGCGAATCTCGCTTGTGAATGGCATTTCGTAAGTGTAACATGCCCCGATCGGTAAATGCGGTCGCATTTCTGCCGTTTCGGGTCGGCATCACACAATCAAACATATCAATCCCCGAGGCAATCCCGACCAATAAATCTTCAGGACGGCCGACCCCCATTAAGTAGCGGGGTTTTTCCATCGGTAGGGTATCGGCACACTCCGGTAGCACCGCATGCATGGCCTCGGGAGATTCACCGACGCTAAAGCCCCCTAACGCATACCCCGGAAAATCCATCGCCACCAAGGCCGCTGCACATTCTTTTCTTAGACCGACGTCCAGTCCCCCTTGGGTGATCGCGAATTGAACCTGATCGGTCCGCGTATGAGCCTGCCGACAGCGTTCTGCCCAAAGAATCGATCGGCGGACCGCCTCACGACGGGTCTGATCACTGGCATCGGCCGGCGGGCATTCGTCCAAGACCATGGCAATATCCGAACCCAAATTCTCTTGAATTTTCACGGCCCTTTCGGGGGTCAAATCAA
>CAZFDX010000560.1:0-3157 GCA_964518325.1 uncultured Alcaligenaceae bacterium
GTCACATTCGGACAATCGTTATGAAGTTGTCGCAGAAACAGAACATCCAAACGAGAATCGACCACCCCCCAAAATGCGACTCGCGGATGCGGGAACCGAGCCAACTCTGGTGCGGGGGGCACCGGTGTTTGCCAAAATTCCAAATCGACCCCGTGAGTCACAATCTTCGAGAGGCGCCCTAAAGCCTGCATCCGTTGGGCTAAATTCTCGCCGGCCGAAATAATCCGATCTGCCTTTTGAACCACAATTTGTTCCATACGGGTCAAGGTGGGGCCATCGAGTCCGGGCCATTGGCCGAAGTCATCCACACAATAGTAAACCCACGATCGAACCGGTAGTTCCCCCATTAGGTCCGCGACAATCGGCAAGGTGGTAATGGCGATCGGCGGGGAACCTAATTGGGCAATCGGTTTTTGCAATTGGGCCAACAGGGCCTTTCGATTAATCGCTCGATCGATCCTTTTGGTAAACCAAGGCCACATCTTCGGATTCACGATGGTCAACCCCTCGGGAATCGGCTCGGCCTTTTCGCCAGAATCAACGGCGCTAAACCATTGGGCGAATTTTCCCACGGCCCGTTGCATGGTCGCCCAATTCAGACGGGGGGCCCTCGTCCCTATGGTGTTGACCCATAAGGTGGGATGCCTAGGCAAAAGATGACGAATGAGGTGTTGGCAGCTCGACGGATGCCGTCCCCAATCATCTGCGAAAACGAGTAGGGGTATGTTCATCGTTCTGTTCAGTATGGTATACGAAACCCCAAAGGCAAATCCTAAATCCTCACCTCGATTTCGATACCCTGCCCACCGATCAAAAATTTTTCGAGACTGATAAGCTCAATACCTTCCCCCCTCTCCCTTCCCACGCTCGCGCATGGAATCCAATACGGTCACGAGGAACAAGGATTGTCGAAAGAATCCCAATAGGAATACTCGTTGGAGTGAGGATTGTTGGCTTCCTCATTCACATTCACCGAACTACGACCTGATGTATTATCCGATGGTGGCGCGATTTTATCGGAGATTGTTGGCTTCCTCATTCACCGAACAACGACCACCAAACAACGACCTGTTTGGTTCCGAAAAGGGGGGGCGAATTAATTATTGACCTGCCATTGCAGACGTTGAATTTTCTTGAGAATCTTTTGTTCGATGGCTGTTTCGCGTCCTTTGGGAATCCAACGCGAACCCGAAGGGAGATTAGCCGTAGGTGCGATGGCTTCCACAATCTGATAATCCCGATCGACGGTGGCCCCATCGTTGAAGATGGCCACGCTGGTATTGGGAAGGGTCGGCACAGGGGTATCCTTCAATTCTTTGTAAACCACCACACCAATCAAATAGCCCGAAGGTTCGGCGGCACGAATATCGACCTCACAACGATAACGCATTTGCTGGGTTGTGGCGGTGAGTCGTTCTTGAAAATCGGGGGAACCGGGCCGCCAAGGTTGCTCGTATCCTGGAGCGATCGTGGGTTTACAAACAATTTTCCCCGAAAGGGGTTTGGCCGAGGCAATGGGAAAATAATCGTCGATGGCATCGAGAATTTGCTCAAAGACAATCCGATACGATTCATCGGAGGTGGCGCGTGGAGCGACCACGACGGGATTTTCCACGTCGAAAGGCCCCTCTCGTAGCTCAAACTGCTGTGGGTTATCCAAGGCAGGTCCGCTGACACATCCGAACAGGGCACACAAACCTACGCATCCCAACAGGCTGGAATGAAAATTTTTCATCGGGAAATCCACCCAAGGTGGCGATATGCCGCTTTGGCTCCATTTTGTCAAGGGCATTGCAAGAACCTTGGCTTCCCTGTGAACATAATCTCATCCATCGGCAGGGATTTTCATATTCCAGCGGCCGCGAACGTGCGGGGCCTCCGTGACCGTGAACATAATCACAGCCATCGGCAAGAATTTTCCTTCGATTTCTGAAGATTTGAGTTTACTTATGGGGGGTTCCCATTACGTTCAGCAATAGGGACAAATTCTCCAACTTGGGGTTTTTAACCAATGGCGGTTTTAATTGGTCATGTCGATGCCGATTGTTTTTATTGTTCTGCGGAACGAGTCCGTTTCCCATGGTTGCGTGGGGTACCTTTAGGAGTGCTAGGAAATCAAGGGGCGTGTGTGATCGCCAAGAGTTACGAAATGAAAGCCAAAGGGGTCAAAACAGGGGAACCAATTTGGGATGCCAAGAAAAAATGCCCCGATGCCTTATTTCTGAAACGAGATTTCCGCTGGTACGAAGTTTTGAGCCAACTGATGCTCGAAGTGGTAAGGTGCCATTCCGATTTGTGTGAATGGTACAGCGTGGATGAATTTTTCTTTCGTATTTCGGATCAGGACCCACAACAAGCAGCGGAAAAACTTCGGCAAGATATTTGGGAAAAAGTCGGGGTTCCCGTTACGGTGGGTATAGGTCGCACACGAACCTTGGCAAAACTCATTTCGGATACCGCGAAACCATTTGGAGCCAAAGCCTTGACCCGTCGCACGGAGGAAAGAGATTTATTGCAACATTTACCCGTCTCGGAAATCAGCGGAATCGCGGGGCGTCGAGCGGCCCGATTGAATAAATGTGGGATTTTCACCTGTTTGGACTATGTCAATTCTCAGGGGGCTTTCCTACGGAAACTCCTGACCATTGTGGGAGAACAGCTCTGGTACGAACTCAATGGCATCTCGATCTTCCCGATTCACAGTACGCGAATCCCTCACCAAACTTTGTCACGGGGGGGAAGTCTCGGCGGAAAAGTCACAAATCCAACCACCTTATACGCTTGGTTGGTTCGGAATTTGGAACGGCTGATTGAGGAACTCCACTACCACCAAGTTTATGCGGGTCGTTTGAGTTTGTTTTTGAGTTATGAAGATGCCCCAACTACCAGCGGAGAGGGGCCTTTAGATTGCCCGACGGATCGTTTTGATCTGCTACTCGATTCGGCACGCATTGCCCTACGAAAAGCCTATCTTCCCCAAGAGACGGTCACCCACATGCACTTGGTGGCAACGGACCTGAAAAAAGCCGGTTTTCGACAGGGTTCGTTATTTGAACCGGACAACGAACAAGCCCAACGCATTGCAGAGATGAAGCGACAAATTAACCACGAGGTCGGTCGTTTTGCTCTGCGAAGTGCGGCCACGCTCCCCTTGGTG
>CAZFDX010000561.1:0-4333 GCA_964518325.1 uncultured Alcaligenaceae bacterium
GGTTCGAGTCAAGGTAATCTCGGCAAAGTTGCTGTAAAAGAACCGTGAAGTGATGAACGTATTCGTTCGACTTCATGAAAACTGGGACAAACGCACGGAATGCTTTTGTAACATGTTCTTGGAGAAGCACATCGAGCATGCCCAGTTCCGAAGGGGGAATGTCTTGGGCGATTGCTTCGGCCGCTGTGTGCAAGGTAGAAGAACCGGCAGGGAGTACAGGGTGATCTAGGGGGCTTTCAGTCGGGGTGCTTTCTGTTATGAATTTTCGACGATAATCTTCGGCTTGGACACGACAGAAGCTAATTTCACGGGTGTATTCTGGGGTGCGACGAAGCAGGGCATTATAAAGCGATCGCGCAGAATCTGCCGCTAGGAAGCGATAACGTGCTGTGGCCCATCCCAAAAATTTGGCGATGACATTTTGACTGGCTTCTTCAGTACGTCGGTTTGGTGCTTTGGATTTGGCCTCTTTATGAAGCCCAGCTACTAACAAGGCTTCCAAAAGCTCTGAGTAGGCTAAATTCGCTTGGGGTTGTAAGGATTGAACCCAGCGATCGAGATTTTCAAATTGGAAACGTAAGTATCCCTCTAGGTTTCTGAGGAATAAATCGGCGCCAGATAATCGCAAACCGGGTCGTTCGATCAGGTTTACGGTTTTCGATAGGATCGCTCCATCGATCTCTTGGATTAAAATTTCGACACATTGATTCAGAGCTTTCTCCAACTCCGATCTCTCATTGGGATCGGTCGAGAGAGGATTCCCGAGCAGGGAGTGTAAACGCTCTAATAATTGGTTACAGGTGTGGGGATCGAGTTTCTGAGGATCGAGAGAGCTAATCAGATTCTTAAAAAACAGACTCGGGATTTCACCCAGTTCTTTTTGTCCATGGTTTTCTAATCGGGTGCTGATGATACTGGGTTCTAATCGGGTTAAGCACCAGTCGCTAAACTCTTGATTGAGTATTTGAGCGTTGTCTGAAGAGAGTGGACCTGACCATGAGTCAATCACTTGGCAGGCTAATTGTTTGGTCGTACTTTGCAAAAGACTATTTCGAGGCCAAACCACCCGACGGATGTTGGCGGTTGTGAATTGAACTTGGACACCCCGATTGGCTTGGCTCCAACGACCCGAGTTTTCCACAACCTTACCACAACTGGTAAGGGCGTCCGCCACTATAACTTGTGCCAGAATCTCGGTATTTGGAATTCGGGTGGAGTGAGGAACGATCAAACACTTCAGGAAAGGTCCTTCTTTGTCGATGTAGGGAGCGCTGCCATTCTCAAAAGTTTCTTGGTACGTTGTCTGAACACGAGAGAAATACTCAATTTCCTTGATGGTTGCCACCGCATTGGCCTGTGCCGGACCATTCGCAGTTGGGCTTCCTCCCAAATTGGCAAAAATTTTTGGTGAGAGATACCCAACTTGTTGTAACTCCATTTTGATTAAATAGGCAAGATCGATCAGCATCCCTGAGCCGGTCCCGCCCGAGAGCGAAGCAATCAGATGGGTCCGAGGTCGGTTGGTTCGCATTGTCAAACCCGTGATGGTCTCGGCCTCCATCATGAGGTCTTCGCGAAGGAAATTTTCGATCTCGCTTCGTAATCGTTGCACAACGGCACCGATATTCGAGAAAAAGGCCAATCGCCCAAGGCAACGAAGTCCTAATGTACTCGGTTCCCGAGGAATCCGGAAAAGCAGTTCGTTCGGTAACCATTTTTCATAAAGGCCCCCGTTATTGTGTTGATAGTGGGTCGGACGATGTAATCTCAAATGGAGTGTCTCGGCAGCACTGAAGGCAATGTGCGGATGACCTCGCAGGGCATCTTGAATCGTTTCGGTATCGGTATCGATAAAGAGCCATCGCCAATGGGGGAAAGAGGTTCGGCCGAATCGTTCATATAATTGTTCACGCATTCTTTTGAGCGTCATCAGGCCAAATCGACCGATCCCAATATAAAGGGCCGGATATAAAACGCCTCCGCCATTTTGTTCGGGGGGGGCAAAGCCCAAGCGAGACATCCGTTGGGTTTGCACCACTTCATGACGTTGTAAGGTCAACGGTGCGGGTTGATTGAGTTTATCTTTACTTTTGGGGGTAATCAGGGCGGGCACCGAGATCGAACGACCTTTGGGTTTTTCCGAGGGTAACGGTGTGGGGATCGATTCTCGTTGTGGGGTTAGGATCGGCCTTGGTGTCAGAACCATCGGGTCGGGTAATTGAGGCGGCACAATCGTTCGAGTAGTCCCTTGATTCTCGATCAACGCCTCGACCATCTCTTTACAGGATGAGAATCGTTGCTCGGGACTTTTCGCGAGGGCCTTGCGAATAATCGCCTGATCGGCCGCTGGTAACGCGCTGACGTTGGGCTCCGCTTGAAGATGCTGCAACAACAGTTCGCGGGGTTTGCTTCCCGTGAAAGGGCGAATTCCGGTAAGCAGTTCTTGATAGACAATCGCTAGGCTATATTGGTCACTGTTGCGGCTGACCCAACCCTCGAAAGTTTCGGGGGGCGCATAAACCGGTGTCATTCCCCCTGTGACCGTTGCCCGAAGACCCTCAAGGTCTTTGGCCAGTCCAAAATCGGCAACCTTAACGTGATTATGAAGTAGAAATAGGTTTTGCGGCTTAATATCCAGATGTTGGATGTTGTATTGTTGGTTCATGAGATCAAGGGCTTCGGCCGCTTCGCTCATGTACCCGAGCAATTCTTTCCGAGGAATTCCGACCATTCCTTGACGCTGACATTCTCCGTAGCGATCCCAAAGGTTGCTGTCGGCCAATTCCATGACGATCAAGAGTTGCCCATCGACCACATCAAATCGTTCAATGGAAAGAATAAAAGGGTGCCGAATCGATTTGACACGATGAAGCGATTTATATTCTTGTTCTGCACCGGTGCTTTCTCGCCCGATCCCTTCTAAATCTCCAAAAACAAACTTGATCGCTTTATGAATCCCCCCCGGAGCTTCGACTCGCCAAACTTCTCCATAGCCGCCTCGACCGATTCGCGAGATCAGGCGATAACCGGGAATAGGTTCTTGGTTGATTGGTGCAGGTAAGTTCATGCTGATCGATTACAAGCCGTACGTTATGGGTCAGCGTAACTATAGAGCAAGGAAATTCCTCTGGAGAAAATCTAGTCTTATTCATTTATCGGCATAAATTCTCACAATGGTTTTTGTTTAGGATTCGTCTCGTGTCGAAAAAAATCTATGCTCTCTCGATAAGACAACCTTGGGCAACCTTGATTATGGCAGGGATCAAGACGATTGAGATTCGCTCTTGGGCGACCCAGATTCGGGAGAAAATTGCCATCCATGCTTCCAGTATTATCGACGATCATCCCCCCGCTTGGAAGCTAGTTCCCACCGACTACCAACAACTAGCTCAGTTACGGGGGGGGGTAATTGGTGTGGCCGAGTTAGTGCAATGTCGGCTTTATCGAACGCTGACGGAATTTTCGCAGGACAATGCCGAGCATTGGAATGAAATGGAGTGGTTCTCCCCCCCCCGATTTGGTTTCGTACTGGAAAGACCGCGTATCGTTTCCTTCCGAAAAATGAAGGGCAACGCTCGATTTTTCTTTGTATCTGACCCAGAAAACGGACAAGTATGAATCGACATTTGGCGAGGAAAGTGGATGATCGACAGGCCTATCATTGGTGTGAGTGGCAGGCCTATCATCAAGGTCATCCAGAAGACGGACAAATATGATTAAACTTTTGGTAAGCGTTCGTTCCGTTGAAGAAGCCGAGACGGCCTTGGCGGGGGGTGTGGACCTGATTGATGTGAAAGAACCCGAATCGGGTTCGCTCGGCTCAGCGGCTCATTCCACCATCCAAGAAATCATTGCTCGCGTGGGGGGGCAAGTTCCCGTATCTGCCGCACTCGGGGAATGGATCGATTGGTCGCCCGCTCCCATTCCGAGCGGGTTAACCTTTGTGAAGTGGGGGCCTTCCTCACTGAAAGAATTACCCTCGTACCAGACACTCAAAAAATCCGCCTCGGAGGCCGAGCCGGTTTCCGTCTTATATGCCGACGGGGACAAAGCCGATTCGATCTCTCCTCTTCAGATCGATCCAAAATTTTTTTCGGGTTTCCAAGTGGTCCTGATTGATACCTACTCGAAAGATGGTTCTCACTTGTTCGATCATTTGGAAACGAATTGGCTGAGTCAATTCCGCGAGAATCTTTCCCAACAAGGAATTGCCCTAGCGCTAGCAGGGTCATTAAATTTATCGACACTCGAAGAAGTCAAAAAAATCGGTCCCGAATGGGTCGCCGTCAGGGGCGCGGTTTGTGAACAAGGACGAACGGGAAAGGTCTCGCTC
>CAZFDX010000562.1:0-6103 GCA_964518325.1 uncultured Alcaligenaceae bacterium
GAATCTGGGGCCGACCGATGCCTTGTTACCCATTTCGGAAATCACTTGGGGGCGAGTCGGTGCCGTGGCCGATATTGTGAAGGTCGGGCAGGGGGTGACGGTCAAAATCATCCGCTTGGACCGCGCGAATAAAAAAATCTCGGTCAGTCTCAAAGCGTTAGAAAAAAGCCCTTGGGATACGATCACAGAACGTCTCCATGTGGGGTCTAAGGTTGTCGGTAAGGTCACCCGAACCACACAATTCGGGGCATTCGTTGAACTAGAACCCGGCATCGAAGGGATGGTCCACATCTCGGAAATTGCATTGCACAAGGTGTTCCGCGTGCGAGATGCCCTTCCCGAAGGAAAAGAAGTCGAAGTGGAAGTGCTTTCGATTGATGTCGAAAATCGACGGATAGCCTTATCGCTCAAGACGATTGCCGCCGCCAAAGCTCGGGCAGAAGCCGAGGCAGCAAAGGCCGAAATGGCGGCACGGGAAGCGGCACAAGCTCAAGCGGAAGCCGAGGCCGAAGCCCAAGCAGCTGCCGAAGCCGCAAGTAAACCGGTTAAGAAAAGCAATATCCCTTTACGAGGTGGCACAGGGGGGAGCGGCCCCTTAATCCCAACGCCCAAGGAATAAATCCCGCTGGTCAGGGATATTTCTCTTCAAATTTGAAAAAACGTGAGAATAAACGTTCCGTCAAGCCCCTTGCCCCTTTCCGCTTGATTCAAATGGGTAGGATGAAAACGATCTCAACAGCAAGGGAATTTCCTTGCTGATTCAGGTGGATCACTTGGTGAAGAATTTTCTCAGGCACTCTGTGTGATGAATGCGAGCTTGAGATGTGACGTTATGGGGTAGGGGGGAATCGCTGGATTGAATCAGGTCTTTCAAGTGGATTCGAGAAACATCTCGGTGACCTTCATCAAAGACCTTGGATTTCAAAGGCCGTACATTTCAAAGACCATGCATCTCAATGGCCTTGCATCAATCGTTGCCATTCTTCGGCCAAAGAGGGGGGCATTTCTTTGGGGGGAGCAAACCCCAATCTTCGTGCTTCGGGAATTTGTCTCAAATCGTGGGAATCCTTCTGATGGTTTTCCCGAATTTGGAGTGCCTCTTTGAGCCAGCGGAGAGCCTTTTGTTGATTCTCTTTTCCCCCCGCTAACAGGGCACAACGAACCGCAAGGGGAGCATAGGCAGTATCGTATTCTTGGAGTTTCTCGCACAGGGCTAACACTTCTTTCGCCTTTCCTGAGAGAACCCCCACACGGGCAATTTCTGCTTTGGTTTCCCAATTCAGTGAAAGGTCACTTTGCAAAAGCGAAGGGAGCTTGAGTTGTGTTGCCATCAGGTTCGATGCTTCCCGCATTTCTTTTTGGACCAAGGTAACCTGTTCGGTTTTCATGGGATCGATTTGTGAGGAAAGGGTACGATATTGACTCACGGCCTCGCGGTAGCGTCCTTGTTCAACCAGTAATCGGGCGACCTCCCAACGAAGGGTCAAATTCTCGGGATCGGCTTCGAGTATCTGCAGCCGGTTTTGCAGAGCCTGTGGAGTAGCCCGATACGATTTTTGGAAATTGAGAAGATATTGCGACCAAGCACCACCAAAGAGTTCCACACCTTTTTGGAGTACCTTCTCGGCTTCGGAATAGTCCTCGGTCCCTTCGAGGAGTTCCGCCAATTGTTTTTGCTGTTTCGGGTTATTCGGTTGCTGAGTGATTTCTTGCTTCAACAGGGAGATCGCGAGTGGATAGTTTCGCTCATCCAATGCGTTTTGAATTTTTGAATCGATCGAGGTAAATTCCGGCGTAGGCGATTGAGTGTTGGCACCGATGAAGGAAAGAATCAACTGATCGCGTTCTTCAATTTGACGATTCAATTCTTCCTGCACCAAATTGGCTTGCAGGGCAAGGGCATTACGATCACGGATAGTCCAAACAAAACCGCTCACCAGAATCGAGGCAAAAATGACACTGAGGGCCGCGATCAGCAGGCTAAATTCACGGGACCGTTTCGCTAATTTTTCGCGGGCACACGCTTCGGCTGCTTCGTTCTCCATGGCGAGTTGGTGGAGTTCGGCAGCACGCGCTCGGGCCTGAGATTTAGCAAAATAATCCTGCAGAAGTTCGTTTAGTTCCCCCGCGCTTTCGGGTCGGTCTTTGGGGTTCACAGCCAAACAATACTTGGCCAATAGAACTAAGCTCGGATCGGTTGCCGAGCGATCTAATCGGGCATAGGCCTCGGCTAAAGCCCCAGCTTGGGCCTTACTGCGAACTTCCAAAGGCTCACCAACATAAGGCGGCTGACCTGTGATAATTTCACAAAGAATTGCCCCCAAGGAAAAGACATCGCTGCGACGATTGATCCGCGATGTTTGGCCGCGAGCCTGTTCGGGGGGCATATATGGAGCCGTGCCAAATATCTCCCCGTGCCGCGTGAGATTGGGGTCGTCCGTATTTGGATCGAGCGGTTGATCGAGTTGAAATCCCTCGGCCAAAGGATTTTGATCGGTTAACTGCGAGCCGGCCAAACGAGAATCGGCAATGGGGGCAAGCATTTGTAATTCGTGGATCGATTCGGGAGACCATCCCGTTTGGGCAGTTGATTCATTTTCGAGAAATTTAGCCAACCCCCAGTCCATCACTTGAACTTCACCGAACGCCCCCACCATCACATTTTCGGGCTTCAGGTCCCGATGGATGATCCCTCGGGAATGGGCATAGGAAACCGTTTGAACAAGCGAATCGAAAACCTTCAGAAAATTGGGTAAATCCTCACTGGTTCCTTTACGTTCTTTAAGAAGTTGGGAAAGGGTCATTCCCTCGACCAATTTCATGGCGATAAAGGGTCTGCCATCGGGAAAAGCACCCAATTCGTAAACAGGAACAACGCCCGGATGTTGAAGTTTCGAGGCAATCTGTGCTTCATCAAGAAATCGCCGCAGTAAATCCGAACGATTGGCAAAACGTGAGCGCAAAACTTTCACGGCAACGGTTCGGTTCAGCATTCGATCCCGCGCACGGTAAACCGTTCCCATTCCACCGCGAGCAATCACGGTTCCTAGTTCATAGCGACCCTGTACCAAGCCATAAGGTTCTGTGGTCGACTCTGGCTCCATTTCTAAAAAGGAGGGTAAACCAGACACTTCAGTGTGTTGCAGGGGCGACTCGAGAGAAGGCACACGACTCATTAAGACCCCATCGAGTAATTAAGTTCCATCGCTGAATAACTATGCGAGCGCAGAATCGATTCCACAAGCAACGATTCTGTGGAATTTTCCTATTTCTCGCTTGTTTTGGTTCGACTCTTGAGGTCAGGGCTGAAAGCGATCGGAAAAGTATGGCTGCATCTAAAAAAGATTCCGATCTCAAAGAATGAAATGTCGAACCGATTGCCTTCACTCCAACGATATTCTTTGATCGCTCGTCTCGGTGGGGGGCCGATGACGGAGGTATTTTCAGCCCGCGATCGCCAGACCGAGAAAATTGTCGCCCTGAAAATCTTGACCAGCGAAGCGATGTTTGATGAGGTCTCGGTCACCTTGCTCCATCGCGAAGCAGAAATTGGCTTGAGTGTGTCGCATCCGCATTTGGTTCGGTATCTTTCGGCAGAGACTCAGAGAAGCCCCTATTTCATCGTGATGGAACGCCTGCCCGGAGAATCGTTGGCCCAGAAACTTCGTCGCGAGAAACGGATTGGTTTAGCGACCTGTTTGCGTTCCATCCTGCAAGTGACCCGAGCGTTAAGTGCCCTTCACCAAAAGGGGTATCTGCATGGGGACATTAAGCCAGAAAATGTGCTTTTAGTCGATAGCCTGAATACAAAATTGATCGACCTTGGTTTTGCCCATCGGCCCGGTGAGAACGATGAGTTACTCGGAGAAGGATTTATTCTGGGGACTGCAAATTATGTGGCTCCGGAACTTTGTCACGATTCCCGTGCCGATAGCCTTGCCGTTGATGTTTATGCCTTGGGGTTATTGATTTGCGAGAGTTTGACGGGAGAACTTCCCTTTCCTCAGGAGGATTCCTCCGAGAAAACCATGTGGCAACGTCGGTATGCTCAACCGGTGTGGATACCCCCTACCTTAGCGCCAGAACCTCTTCAAAGATTAGTCTACTTAATGACCTCACCTAATCCCATAGATCGCCCTTCGGTGGAGGTTATCGAGAGTCAAATATCCTTATTAGAATTAGCTCTTTTTCGTCGTGCAGGCTGAAATTTTTACTATTACAGATCGAAATAGCCCGATTTTTTCCTCATGGGGCGTAAGGTCCTGTTCCAAAATACGGATATGTAAATTATTTTTAATGTTAGGTGGTCGGCTCAATTCGGATAAAAGTTGTGATTTTGACTCATGGATGTGTTTCGTATATCTAAAACGGGAGGTAGGATGTCTTCCAATTCATCGGCACCAATTTCGTTCCCCATTGGGAAAGATACAGAAAATCTGCGCCGACCAAAACCTCCTGTCGATAACCTCAACCTTCCTAATGATGAGAACCATCACGAGGAAATTCCACAGACGATTGGTCGATACCAAATTCAAGGCGAATTAGGCAGGGGAGGGATGGGAATCATCCTTCGCGGGTATGACCTTCAATTAAACCGAGAAGCCGCCATCAAACTGCTCCCCTGTTCACTTAACCAAAATCCTTACTTAAGAGAGCGTTTTTTAGAAGAAGCCGCTTTTGCTGCCCAGCTTCAACATCCGAACATCATTCCTGTTTACGATACCGGAACTCTCGCAGATGGACGGCCTTATTTTGTGATGCAAGCAGTTCGCGGCATCACCCTTGCCAAAGCTCTGTCCGAGCCGAACCCCTCGCCGACTCGTTTACCTCATTTTCTGAATATTTTTCGCCAAGTTTGCCAAGCGGTAGTCTATGCCCATAGTCGGCGGATTCTCCATCGGGACCTGAAGCCAAGCAATGTGATGCTCGGGGATTTTGGAGAAGTCTTTGTGGTTGATTGGGGGCTTGCCAGAAAACTCGAGGAACTCCCTGCCGGTGAACCGTTGTCTAAGTTCGGATGGGGGGACGAAACTTTTGATGTTAATCAGCACCAGAAAACCAGTCATTTGATTGGGACACCTGCCTATATGGCCCCCGAGCAGGCTCATGGTCTTTCTCAAGCGGTCGATACTCGGAGTGATGTTTTTGTCTTGGGGGGAATCCTTTGTGAGATTTTGACCGGCTTAGAACCTTATGTCGGCAAAGATACAAAGGAAATTCATCATTTAGCCGAGAAAGGGGACCAAACCGCCCTAAAGAAACGTCTCGATCAGGCGGATATCGATCCAGAACTTAGAGAGATCGTTCAAAAATGCTTGAATCCGAATCCGGATGAGCGCTACAACGATGCCAGTGAAGTCCTCCAGAAAATTGACACTTATTTAGACTCTCTCGAACAACGGGCCCGACGAGCCGAGCTGGCCCGAGTCGAAGCCACTGCCTTGGCCCGTGCCGCCAATAAACGACGCAAACTCGTTTATGGCATCATTGTCTCTTTGGGCTTTGTGTTCCTGCTCGCTTCGATTGGTGCTTATCGGGAATATCATTGGGATCTCGAAAAAGAACGTCGCAAAACGGTTTTGCAATTAAGGATTACTCCGGTTCTCTCGATTGCGGAGAACGATCTAAAAAATGGGAATTATTGCAAGGTGATTCAAACGATTCAGGATAGCTCGCTGCTATTAGAGGAAACCAAACAGGAACGTTTGAACACCTTCGCAGAAGAACTTTTAGAAGATGCCCTATTTCTCGGGTTTTTAGAACAGGTTCGACAACCGGAACTGGAACTGGACCCGAGTTTCAATCTGGACCCGAACTTCATCTCTTTGATCGAGATGGCCTTTGAAATTTACCAAGTCCATCCTCTGAAAACACCCAAATCGGATTTTCTTAAGAAATTTCAAAAGAGTCGAATTCGTCTTCAAATCGTCGAGACGTTGGACCTCTGGGCTTGGATTGCCCAAAGACAACAACCTGATGTGGCCTCACACCTTCATGAAATTGCAAATGAACTCGAACCCGAGGCCTATTTACCGGTTGCTTTGCGGGAAATTTCCGTCCGAAATGAGCCAGCCCGACTCTTAGAACTGCTCCAAGATATTCG
>CAZFDX010000563.1:0-7937 GCA_964518325.1 uncultured Alcaligenaceae bacterium
CAGTTCGAGATGCAGCGTTCACAGCTTTACTTCAAATATACCAGTCGGAGCCTTTACTGGTTGTGGAAATTGGATTAAACTCGCCTTTTGAGGAGATTCGACTATGGGCACTTGGTTCATTGGTTGAAGCTAGCCAAGCGAAATCTTCTGTGATCCCACCCGAACAAATTTCCACTTTACTCCTTAAGGCCGTTAACGATAGTGCCGCTTCGGTTCGACTGGAAGCATTTAAAAACATCTTGGGTCTAAAAATCAACGGTGGTGGAGAAAAAAGCCTACGATTCGCCTTCCAAAGTATTCATGCTGATATTCGTAAGAAAGTCTTGATGGAAGCCCTTGCGTCCTTTGGTAAACCTTGGGTGAAAACTTTTCTGATCGAGTGTTTGGATGATCCTGATTCGGAAGTTCGTAAAGAGGCCTATGATTTCTGGTTGAAAAAAGACAAACAGCTTGATGTGTTTCAAGTCGCTGTGAAATCAAAATATTCTGATATTCGTTTGAGAGCAGTTGAGGGCTTGATCCGCCTGAAAACAAAGGCGGCTCAAGAAATCCTGACAACGACCTTAAACGATACCGACTTAGAAATCCGGTCGCGTACGCTGAAAGCCCTGATTGATTTTGAGCTAATCGATCGTCTCGTAGCTGCCTTATCGGGGACACCAATGGATGTTCGCATTGGGGCGGCGAATGCCTTGGCGAACTTGGGAAGTACTGCAGGGTTAAAAGTCTTTTTAGAAATCGTTCATAGTGAGCCACCTAAGGAGAGTAACCAAGTTGCTGACTGGACCAAAGCTGTCGTATCCGCCTTGGATGGGTTGAACAAACTGGGTGACCCATCGGCTTTTGAAGCAGCCAAGTTACATTCCAACAGTAACGATCCCAAAATTCGGGCAGCATTCGCGCGCATGATTATTGGTACTGCCCATCCGAGTTTGATCGATGAAATTCGGCCACTCCTTAAACATCAAGATCAAGCAATTAAGTATGCCTCGGCTATCGCATTAACTCTCTGTAGTGATGTTCAAATGGCTTCCCTAGCCTTGACACCAAATGCCGAGGGAATCACTAACAACGATCGTCTCGCTGCCACTTTATCGATCGGTTCGAGTGGGGATGATTATCTGTTATCACTTCTTGATTCTAAAGATTCTAAACTTCGGGATAAAACCCTGATTATCCTAATACTCCTCGAATTATTTACGGTTGAGAAGGAACCAAAACGTCTTCTTTCCTGTTTGTCTGCACTCAATGCCCGAGTTCGCCTTACCGCAGCGCAAGCGATCGAGAGTTATTCCGACGCCAAAGTTTTTGAAGAGCTCGTTGTTGCTATAGTGAATAATCCTTCGGAAAATTGGGAGGAAAAACCGACTCGGAAAATCCAACCTTCTGTGGTGTTTGATATGGCTCGGCTTTTGGCTTTTGGCTCTCCTCAAGCGCGATACCGGACGATATTGATTCTCGATGAACTGAATGCACAATCTCAAGAAACTTGGGACCATGTTTGGGCCGTTCATGCCCGTCGATTTTCTGAAGAAATCAAGAACCTTTCATCTCATTCGATCCCGAGCCAAAATCGTCCCTCGGCATTTGAATTAAAACAATTGGCATTCGGCGCCTACATGGGTTTAGTACGAGAACAAGGGGAAAGCCGGACCGGTTCCGATGTGATTCGCCTTCGGCAATCGGCTCTCTCTCGATTAGTTGCTTTAGCTCAATCGGAACCCCAATTATCCACAGCAGCGCAACAGGTCATCATCCAAACACTCAACGATCCAAACCAGACCGTTCGCACACACGCTCTCAAACAACTTCAAATACTGAATGCCCCAATAAAAGAACTGGCCAATGAAGCATTTGCAACTGGTTACACGGACCTCGCTACGCAGGGGCTAGAGCTTTTAACCAAGGGAACCTCGCCAAAAGAGGGAGAGGCGATTCTTGAGAGAGAAATGCTCGTGCGGACCGACAACATTGCCCAAAGTGCTGCCAAGTTGCTCATAGAACGAAAGGGGATCATTCCCGTTGCCGTGAAAGCCATCTCCGCTGTGTATGAACCGCTGCGAACAGAAGCATTAGGTTGGCTTCATGAGGCATATAGTACCGATCCCGAGGCCCAAAAGGGTTTAAGAAGTGCTTTGACCTCACGCTACATTCCGATTAAAACCCGAGCTGCTATATATTTGGGCCTAAAGAAAGACCCTACCGCATTTGATGCCCTCGTGGAGATTCTCAATACCACACCAGATTCTAAGCTACAAATCGCCGCGATTGATGCTTTAGTGAATTTGGGAGATAAGCGGGTTTCATCGATCTTGATGGATCGACTTGAAAATGATCCGACAGGGAACGCCGAACGGAAGTACATCATCTCTAAAATTGGGGAATTACGGGATGTTTCCGTAGTGGATCGACTATTGAACTTCGGCAAAGCGATCGAGAATCTTTCCGCAGTGACCAAGGCAGTATTTACCATCTCGGGTTTTGATCAACCTTACCAAGAGGAAACTGACGAAAACCCCAATCCCGATCGTTCCTACGAAAAAAATCAATACCCTCGTCAGAGTGAGATATTGGCGAAACTGGTGACTCAACTGATCCGATCCCGTGAATTCGATGAAATTGAACCCTATATGGATCATTTGCGTGTTTGCCAGTCCTCTGAAGTCGATCCCGTCTTGAACCAACTCACTCTCCAATCAAATGATGATGAGATTCTAAGCAACGCCCTAAAGGCAATTGCTTGGCGGGCATGCAATCGGAATGGACCCGTTGAACCGCTTATTAGGGCACTTAAAAGCACAGAACCTGAAATTCAGTTTGTTGCAGCAGAAGGCTTAGCTCTTGCGAAACGAGACGATGGCCTGAACATACTTCAATCTGCAATTGAGTATCTAAGTAATGACCAATTACGTCGCCGAGCCGTCCACGCCTTGGGAATTTTAGGAGATAAACGATCGCTAGATTTATTGTTGAAAATCGCTCGACAAGATGGCCATCCCCTCCAAGGTGCCGCTTTACGAGCGATCGGGAGAATGGGCCAATCTGAGAAAGGGGATGAAATTTTCAACCTGCTCAACCACTATAGCAAACGGAGTGATTCGCTTGCTCAAGATGCCATCGTTGGGTTACGATGGTTTAATACTCCTGCCAGTTGGGAAATCGTTCGCTCCTTCGCAATCAATCCCCATACAAACAATCGTTCCTCAATCATACAACTTCTTGCAGCAAATAATGAGCCTGCAACACGCGATACTCTCCTTCAATTGATTACAACAAAACACTTGTCTCATACAGAACGAAAGGTTGCCTACGATTGTGCTCGCACTCTTTTTGGTAACGAATCTCTCGAACCAGATTTTGCCTTTCTCAAAGTCAGTACCGATTCTAACTTAAGTTCCGAAAACGATCCCCTCTACAGAATCCTCTCTAAGGCACCCATAGATCGATTAGTTAACGAACTCCCCTCGTTCACGCCTCCCATTCAAGAGAAGGTTACCGCCTTATTGAGTACTCGAAAGGATATTCCAGTTGAAAAGCTAACAAAAAATCTGGAAAGTCAAAACCCAAATTCGGTTCGACTCACGATCCGACTCATGGGAGGTATTGAAAATGTTCCTAATGCTATCCAAACCACCCTGCTCAAAGCGTTGAACCATTGGTCCCAGAATTGGGAATCAACTTGGCAAGAATTGGTCAGAATTCAGGCTTTAGGAGGAGTGAACGCTTATTCTTCCAACTCAAAAGGCGCAGATAGTACGAGAAAAAAACTATCTGAGATCACTGCTTGTGTTACAATTCTCTGTTGGATAAATGGGCGGAATTTTAATCCCCAAATTGAGAAGACCTTAAGCCAACTCAGTACCTCTTTCATAGATGTTCCCGAGTTTGCTCCGATTCGTCAGGCCGCTTTGGAAGCCTTGGCAGGTAACAAAATCACCCCCGATACCGCCAAGAATTTAGCTTCTTTGGTTTCACGCGCCGATGTGGACACACGAACGCGAGTCATGGAGATTCTGGGACAAAGCCAGCCAAAACATGCCTTGAAATTATTAGAAGATAATTCCGAAGATCATGATCTTTTCCGTGTCATCACGAAACTTCCTCAGGTTAATTTAAGCGACTCGCTTCAGCAATGGCTTACGAACAGTCACTCACAATCTCATATTCTCAGAACGCTCATTGCCAACAAGGATATTCCGACGTTATCCTCGGTTGCAAATGATTCAAAACAACCCGAATCCATCCGACTTGGTGCGATTGAGGGATTGATTGCAATGGGTGATCCGCAAGCCGAGAAAATCTTGAGAAAACTCGGGAACAAGAAGGACGAATCGAAAACGATCCGAGATACAGCGAAATACGGTGCCCGACGATCGGTCCGTATTCGCACGGCAAAAAGAGCCCACAGCGTTTAACCTGAAACCGACCGTTGAAGAATTGGACTGCAAAAATTGTAAAAGGCCTTAACCTCATTCCTTGAATTAACGGGTAACCAATGAGTACTCCAACTAACGAACAAACACCGAACGAAGAACGTTCCTCGACTTCTTTCGATCTTGTCTATCAGGATGTTTCAAAGGTCACCGCATCCGAGGAATCGACCGCTCTTTCTCTGACGGCAGAGGCCTCTCGATCCCCTGTTCAATTTCATGGCAGGATCAAGGACCCTATAAAAATTCGCGAGACCTTTTCTGCTTTGTACTCGGTGGTGGCTAGTGATATGCGCTATCGTCCCCGCGATCGAAGTGCCTACGTCGCCTACCTTCGCATGAAGCAAGAAACCGCAAAACTTTCTGTTTGGCAAGCACAACAGGCTTATTTCTCTTGGCTAGCACAGAACGATCCTGCAGCCTTTCTGGTCCTTGACCCAATTATTACTGTTCATCCCGATCGGATTTGTCTCGAAGTGTTTAGCAAGGATGAATCCACTTATGTCAATTTATCGATCGATCGAGATTTGTTCGATGAGCAAAAGGAAGTGAAACACGGCACCACGAACATTGATTTCAGTAGCACACTCTTTGCCGGCCTACAACAAATGCGAGGCTATCGTAACACTGAATTTCATATCGGGCAAGGAGGATTCGGAGTTTCCACCTCCTCCGAAAAAAACCTAATCGAAAAGAAAATTCCGCTACCGGATTCTTGGCTTCGGGGTTTATTGCAAGTCCAATCGGCCGCAACGCTTCCTATGGAGAAAGTAACTTTAGCTCCCATTGATTTTTACAACTTGCTTCGTGAACTCCGTCTGCATGCCGATATTAAAAAGAAAAAACGCGGACTACTCGTAGAGTTAATCCCCTACACTAAACAACGCTTCCTACTCGAACCTTGGGAAACAGTGGTTGAAAGCACGGCTTCAACGTACCAAGGGAAAGTACCACGGGGAATCCGTGTTTGGGGTCGCCGTCGTTTGTTGCTCATTCAACGATTGCTCCCCTTTATCAAAAGTATCGAAGTCCAACTTCTTGGGAGTGGCTTACCCAGCTTCTGGATTTTCCGAGGGGAAGGCATTTGCCTAACGATGGGACTCACGGGTTTTACCAGTGCGAATTGGTCTCAAGCCTTGGCCTTCGATTTACTCCTTCCACGAGCCAACCAAAGTTCCAAGTCTCTAGATAAGTTGATTCCGTTTCTCTCCGATGTTTGGTTTGCGACCCCGCAGGAAATCAGCAAACAAACAGGTCTCAAAGGATCGACTCTGACAGAGGCGTTGCAATTAGGATGCCAACAAGGGCTTCTCATCTATGACTTAGCTCATGGTGTCTATCGTTATCGTCCCATCTCGGATAAACATCTGAATTTAGATAAACTGGCCTATCGTAATGTTCGGGAAAAACAAGCCTTTGACCTGTTGAACCGACGTAACGAGGTGGAACTCACCAGCGAGAATTTTATTCCCCGACAAGGTTTGGAAATTGTAGGTCGTGTCAATGTCACTGAAGATGGTCGAGATTATCGACCCATGCTTTTACTAGGTGAGGAAGGGAACGTTCGTAAAGCCGAATGCACTTGTCCTTTGTTCCGAAAAAATCAACTGAAAAATGGTCCTTGTACCCACTTGATTGCACTTAGGTTGATCCATGCAAAAATCGAAGCAGAAAGAAAAGAAGGACAAGCAAAAGAAGCCACCGTTCTTAAGGAAACTCGCGCATTCTCAAAAAGAACCAAAAAAGGGACCGAGTCGCGTTTGATTTCGCTAGAGAAAACTCAGGTTCGGATGAAATGGAGTAAACCTCAAGAAAGTGATCGGCAAATCACCTTCCGATTCAATAGCGAAAAAGAGGCCCGAGCTGCCTACTTCGCCGAAATCGAACAATTAGAGAAAAAGGGGTACATCTCTCTTTCAAGTGATTAGTTGGTAATAGTGAAATTCCGTGGCCAAGTATTGGAAAAAAATGTTACCTGAGGAGATATATTGTGGCGAAGAAAACCGATCTCATCGCGCTCTGGCGAACCATTCAAGAAGCGGGTGGTATTGAGGCCTATATCGAATCCCAACTGAGGAAGAAAGGGCTTTATGTTGAATGGAAAGACACCGACGATATGTCGGCAAGTGAGTTAGAGAATTACAAAGCGGCTCTGCGATTAGAATCGGCGGAACGGAAAAAAATCGCCGCAGAATGTTGGCAAGCCTACAAGGCGAATCACATTGTTTTTCTCGGTGAAAATGTCTTCTGGTCCGATGAGCCTTTTAATGGACCCTACGAAACAATCAATCCCGAAGAACGGGCGGCAGAAAATGGCTTACCTACTCTCGATAATCCCCATCAACTGGCCGAATTTTTAGGTTTGAGTATCTCGGAATTACGAGGGTTTGCCTTCCATACGGACTTAGCAAAATTTGTTCATTATGCCCGCTTCACCATACCCAAACGGGATGGAACGGAACGCCCGATTTGGGCCCCCATGCCACGCCTTAAAGAGGTGCAACGAAAAATTTTAACCGAGATCGTCGAACGCTTACCCGTTCACGGAGCCGCCAATGGATTTATCACGGGTCGATCCATTGTGACCAATGCTGAAGTACATCGCAATTCCCGTTTGATTCTCAAAATGGATATTAAAGATTTTTTTCCAACGGTCACTTGGCGCCGTGTGAAAGGGGTCTTTAATCGAGCTGGTTATCGTGAACAAGTTGCCACACTGTTAGCACTCTTGGTGACAGAGTCTCCTCGGGAAATCATCGAACACAATGGCCAAAAATACTATGTTGCGCTCGGGCCGCGATGCCTTCCACAAGGTGCGCCGACAAGCCCCAGTTATCACGAATGCTCTTTGCTTAAAAATGGATCATCGCCTCTGTGGTTTGGCACAGAAAGCGGGCTACCGTTATACTCGATATGCCGATGATCTGACGTTCTCACTTCCTTTAGATAATAAGGGTAAACCCCATCTTGGGAGATTAATTGGTTTAGTGAAATCCATCGTCGCAGAGGAAGGCTTTCAAATTCACCCAGAAAAAACACGAGTTCACCGAATCGGAGGAAGCCAACGGGTCACCGGACTGGTCGTTAATGGTGATAAAGGACCTAGAGTGGGCCGAGAATTAAAGCGGCGTTTACGCGCTGCCCTTCATAACCGACAAAATAATAAGCCTCGTCCTGAAAATGCCGAGACCGATGCCCAACTCCGAGGTTACGGTGCTTACATCTTCATGACCGAACCAGAGTTGGGAGCAAAAATTTTGCAACAGCATGCATAGTCCGACAAAAAGGAATAGCTGCTCTTGTCAAAAACATAGGCGGTCTTTCCAAAAGATCTCGACGATTTTCTCCAGAAATGTCAAAGTCGCGCCGATATCAAATTATCGTCTCTGGTCTCCTTTCTGCTCACCTTTGCTGAGTAATGTTCCCTTATCCCGATCCGATGAGGGAGCGGTCGGTTTGGTATCGGTCTCTCCATAAGCTCGAAAACGGAATTTACCTCCTAAAGGC
>CAZFDX010000564.1:0-1889 GCA_964518325.1 uncultured Alcaligenaceae bacterium
GTAGCTAGTCGGCAGCGTCAGATGTGTATACGAGCCAGGTTAAAGGCATTTGCCATCAAAAAAATCCAAGCTTGTACGTTTTCAGAAGATGTGGTTCAAGAAACCTTTATGGGTTTCCTCAATAGTCTGCCCAATTTCGATGAACGAAGGGAACTCCAAACTTATCTGTTTACCATTGCCCATTACAAAATTACCGATCATCTTCGTCGCACAATCCGGAAACCAAGCCAAAATGGTGAGGAAAGCGCGGAGATGATTGCAGAGAAAATTGACGATCGGCAAAGACATGCTTCCAGTGTCGCCCGAAGCAAAGAACAAATGGAACTCGAAGTGAGTGTTCTGGCTCGGGCACTTCGAGGGATTCTCAAACAATTTCAGGAAAAGGGCGAATTCAACCGCATTCAAACTCTGGAACTATTATTTGTCAAGGGAATGGCCAACAAAGACGTCGCACGGGAGTTGAGTCTCAGTGAACAACAGGTGGCCAACATTCGTTTTGCAGCGGTGCGGAAGCTAACCGAATCGGTCAAGGAAGCGGGTTTACCGGTCGAGGTCTTTCCGGAATTAGCCGAGGATCAATCCCAATAACGAAGGCCTGCACCAAAAACATTCACCAAAAACGAGCATGGTTCTAGAGTGCCGATTTCTGAAATACGATTGGGGCCACAAGAAACGATTCCGACAGCAGAAAAGATTCAGAGAACAAAAAACGATTCCAGCAATAAGGAAAGATTCCAGCAAGAGATTACGAAGACTAGGACTAGGAGAAGATCAACCGTTGCGATGGAAAGGGGTGGGCAAAAGGGACTTTTTTATTTCTTCTCGGCTTTGGCAAATCGTTTCCGGAAGCGTTCAATTTGACCGGTCGAATCGACCAGTTTCATCTTCCCAGTGAAGAAGGGATGCGAAGCACTGGAAATATCCAGTTTGACGCAAGGATAGGTTTTGCCATCGGTCCACTGAATGGTTTGATTCGTTTTCACAGTGGAACGGGTCAGGAACGAAAAATTAGCGACGTTATCGATAAAAACAACTTCGCGATATTCGGGATGGATACCTTTTTTCATGGTTCGATTTCCTCTTAGTTGGATTTACCTTTGACCAAAACTCGAATGGTTTCCCCACTAGTTTTGGCGTAAAGCACTTTGTCACCGTTTTCGTTAACCCGAACGCCCAAACGGGTCGGTTCATTAGTCGCGGGGTCTACCAAAGCCACTTTGCAAGCAGCAATGGGCATTTCGCGGGATAAACGGCCCCCTTGGGGACTTTGTTGGGATTTACGCAGGTGTTTGTAAACCAAATTCACACCCTGAACGGTCACTTTCCCTGCAGCTCGATCAACGCTGAGGACTTTGCCACGTTTCCCTTTATCATCGCCTGAGAGCACAACAACAGTATCGTTCACTCGAATACGCATGGTCTTTTCTCACTTAGCCCAAATGGGCATTACTTACCTTCTTTGTACATCACATGTTTACGGACAATCGGATCGTACTTTTTCAGTTCAAGTCGTTCTTTCGTGTTGTTTCGATTCTTCTGAACAAAGTAGCAATGGTCGCTTGCAGAGCTAACCATTTTGATGTACGAACGAGCTTCTTTACTTTTCTTTGCCATAATTTCCACTCCACAAGCCAATTATCTTAGAACTCTTTGCCAAAATTGGGGAGAGGGGAAACGAATTTTTTTTCGAGAATCGCCCCTGAAATTTCCCCCTCTTCGATGGCCCTGAATTTCGTTGGTTCTGGAAAACTCCTACACGAATAATCATACCCTGAATTTCACCAACTCTTGAAAGCTCTTGTGCTCTTAAACAGGCCCTGAATTTCGTTTGCTCTTGAAAACTCTTTTACTAATAATGAGTTTTTCAGGAGACCAACATGATTGATAAC
>CAZFDX010000565.1:0-2382 GCA_964518325.1 uncultured Alcaligenaceae bacterium
CCGAGGGTTCCGGAATTTCATCACGCACTTCTTCCGCAAAGCCCGATTCTTCTAGGTGCATGGCACTATCGAAATACTCGGCGAATTCTCGGGCGCTTTGGAAGCGATCTTTCGGGTCCTTAGCTAGGCTTTTCATCACGACCGATTCGACCGCACTGCTGATATAAATTGGGAGATTGAGCGATTCAAACGAGGGGGGGGGTTCGGTTGCGTGAGCCAGCATCAGGTCCATTTGCGAAGTGCCCGTAAAAGGTAAGCGTCCCGTGAGCATCTCGTACACCATGACCCCCACGCTGTACAAGTCGGCCCGATGATCGATCATGTCGCCACGAACTTGTTCCGGAGGAATGTATCCTGGGGTGCCCACGGCGAATTCGGCACTAGATTCGAGGTATCCACCAACAACCGTCGAATCCATCATCTTGGCTAAGCCAAAATCCATGACCTTGATTTTTTCGCGAGGGGTATCATGATCCACAACCATGAGATTCGCAGGTTTCAGGTCACGATGGACCAATCCTTGATCGTGAGCGGCTTGCAGCACTTCGCACAATTGACCCAAAAGGCGATTGACTCGCGGTGGACTCAGACGTTTATTCTTGGCCAATAAGGTTTCGAGGTTGACCCCGCGCACATACTCCATGACGATGCAAGGACCATCGGTAATGGAAGCATCGTATAAAGCCACGGCATACGGGTGAGCAAAATGGGCCATCAAAAGCGTTTCGCGTTGGAAGCGTTGCTTAAATTTGGGTTCCGCCGCAACATGCTCATGCATCACTTTGACGACAACTTGACGGCCTAAATCGAGTTGGCGGGCCAAATAAACCTTGCCCATTCCCCCTTCCCCCAGAAGGCGGACTGCTTCGTAGCGACCCATGAAAACCCGACCGATCATCGAAGTCTCGTTGCAAACGTTTGATCGTATCCTACGAAATAACCTAGTTCACTCTTCTTACGAAGGCCAATTCCTCGAACATAAATCTTTTATATCCTTCAAAGATGAAGTCTATTTCTAGCCGAGAAAGATTTTGTGTCCATTCCCTCGGAGATATTACTCCAAAAGCAAAATTCTTTGTTATGAGCCAAATGTTCCGATACCGAAGAAAAAAATTCTTGGTGTTAGACCTCTCGAATTGGAGCGGACGAAGAAAGATTATCATCAACCAACCAACCCCTTTTGGCTCCCTCTGCGATTCCGTATAGCGATTGATTGAGTAAATGGAACGTATCTCAATCCACTTTGGTTCCAAGTCGATAAGATTTTTGGAGCGGTTCCGAATGGATGAGTTTTTTTCGGGATGGATCAAAATCGATAAAATTTTTCCGAACAATCAGCGATTCAAGAATTGGGGAATCATCTACACAAGGTGATTCTTTTGCGTAGAATGGATTTTTAATCAAAAAACTTGGTACTCTTCCAATTAAGGCTGGACTATTTGTATGGGTGTAATGCGTTTCCGCGTCCCTGCGGATTACGACGTCAACTTCCAAGATGATCTCCTACGGGGATACGTCACGGGACAGGATCGCACCCCTTTGCCCACTCGGACCAACCTTCGGGGAGATACCCTTCATCTTGAACGAGAGATGAATGATAGCGGGGCCGTCTATGTTCCCTACAAAATATCGGGCATTGGCGAAATGATGACCTGCACCGGTTCCTTGATGGAACGGGCCAAAAGTTACGATCTGAGTATTGAATTATTGCGTGGGAAAATCAATCAAATCCGAAATCAATATGCCGAGTGGCAAATCGGGGGGCTTCATACTTCACCAGAATTGGAGCAGATGACCAAACAGGCCACGCATTTATTGTGCCAAGCGATAATGGATGTGAGCGAGGACCCCCAAAAGGCCGATCAAGTAGCGCATCAAGGATTGACGCAGGCCTTCAAAGCGGCCGATTTCTTGATGAGCCGATATACTAGCCAAGTTTTTGCCATGCGGCACGCTCGGCTTCCCAAATTCGATACCTTTTTGGGTTGCAAGTTAATTCAGACTCCTCCCGAACATCTTCGCGAAGCGTATCGCCTCGCATTCAATGCCGTTTCTGCTCGACTGGCTTGGCGGGATATTGAAGCGACAGAAGGGAATTACAACTGGTCCCAAGCCGATGAATTGATTGAATGGGCACGAAGCAACGATATGCCCGTGACCGCAGGCCCCCTGTTGGACCTAACACGCAATGGTTTGCCCAAATGGGTGTTAGATAGCACCCGTAACGATCCGGTATCGCTGCGGAGCCTGCTGTGCGATTATGTGGATACCGTCGTGACACGCTATCGGGGAAAAATAAGCCGTTGGACGATCTCGACCGGCTCGGGGGGAAATTATGATTTGAACCTTTCCGAGGAGGAAGTGATTCGACTCACTGCTTCC
>CAZFDX010000566.1:0-1511 GCA_964518325.1 uncultured Alcaligenaceae bacterium
CCCCAGCTTCATGGCTAAAGCAAAGCTCTTGCGTGCCGCTGCGGCCACCCGCAGGTTCCCTGTGGTCGCTAAACGCATCCCAAAGAAACCAACCAACGCCGAGAAAATCGCCCCGACGAGGAAGGCAATTCCGCGAGAAATCGCCACCACCTGCATTTCCTGAGCTTCGGCCCCCGATTTATTCCAAGGCCACGAGGTCAACAAAATGACCGCAAACAAGAAGATCAATAGGACCCCCACCGTGCGGAATTGCCGCCGGAGATAGGCATCCGAGCCGTCGCGAACCGCCTGAGCAATGGCTCGCATCCCTTCGGTTCCTTGATCGGCGGCAAACACCCGTTTCCCCAGAACGTAGGCGTATCCCAAGGCAAACAGCGAGGTTCCCAAGGCAACGAACAAACCAAGTAGTTCGACCGTGCTGAATATACCCTCGCTAAAGATATTAAAGGGAGTAAATTCAAAGGTTTGGGAGGAAGTGCCTGTACTTTCCGCCCCAAGGGCCAACAAGCAACCTGTGATGATAACTACATGAAGTAGTAAAGGAAAGCGTCGACGCTGTGGTTCGGTCAATAACATTGACAAGTTCCGTTGTTTTCAAGGGTCGGGAGAGACGACCAAGCCGCCCAAACCGTTTGAGGCCAAACGAGATCGGCGGCTTTTTCATGGTAAACACAAAATAGAATTGACGGCTAAAACCGTCTAGACATCCCTGCATTTTCCAGAAACCTTTTTCTATGAATTTTCACTCATAATTCGAGCCGTTTTTCTTTCGGGCTTGGTTTCTCAGAGTTTACAAGGCGTGTACAAATGTCTATATCAGCACACTTTCTGGGCAGGGAATACGTCACTTAACCGGAATTCAAAACGGATGTATCACTCGCTGGGAGGGAATTCAAAAGATTTCTTTGAGAAATTCCTAGAATCCCTCTCGAAAAATCCTCTCAAAATGGGAAGATTCTAGGGGGGATTCTCCGACGCACTCTTCGGATGCACTCCATCGAGTTTGCAAGATTTGCGAACCGGCAAGATTTGTGAATCGGAGCGAAATTTCCCATTGACTCTATCGAGAATTGATCTCATGAATGAATCGAACTTTTCTGTACCCGTTGATAAAATCGGGATTCAGGTTCAAGCGAACGGAATCGAAATTTCGCTTCCCCAATCGCCGACCCTGTTGACTGCTGCCGAAGCTCAAGGGGTTGCGGTTGCTCTTCTGAAGGCCAGCGAATCGCAAACACCGGTCGATACCGAAGCGCCCCCCGAAAGGCGTCTCCCCATGCAGTATTTGCAAATCGAAGCGGTGACCGATCACTCGGAAACGCCCGAGGAAGAAGCCGAACAGGGGATTGTACACTGTTGGATCCGCGATCAGTCCCCGACGAATGCCGTTTATATTGCTGTGGGGTGGATCAGTTCCGAAGGGTGGGACGTTCTGCAGAGCATCCAAAACAAGCGGGGCACTGCCAGGGATTTTAAACAGGCTGACCTGTTACCTTAACACTACAAAGACC
>CAZFDX010000567.1:0-5137 GCA_964518325.1 uncultured Alcaligenaceae bacterium
CCCTGTTCGATCGGTGTGACCTGGAAAATGCCCGTGCGGAATTGGGGGTAGAGTTGCCTCAAATTGCCGTTCAGGCGAATGCCCTGTTGCGGATTTTGGATGTGAAATATGCTTCTAAAGCCTCTTCCCCCACTGCGTTGAATGAACCGCTGAATATCGGGCGGAGTAGCGACCGGCATCAACTGCTTATCAATGGTGAGCTTCCTCTGGTTCGTCGGGCGGAACGCAACAATTATCGAGCGGACCTGATTGCCTATCAACGAGAAAGAAGGAATCTTCAAGCCATCGAAGATTTTATCCTGAACGACGTGCGGACCGATCTGCGTCAACTGCGCTCGTTTGCCGAGATTTACCGGATTCAAAAACGGGCGATTGAAGTGGCCTACGATCAGGTGGAAAATGCACTGGATGTGCTGCAAGCTCCCCCCGTTCCCGATGGGGCCGGCGGAGGGGTCGGTCGAGCCGCGGCTCAAAGTCAGCAACAGGCTGCCAACGCGGCTTCGCTCACCCAACAGCTGCTTAATGCCCAACAATCGTTGGTCCAAGCCCAAAATGCCCTATATAATGCTTATATAAACTACCTCATTGCCCGCATGCGTTTCCAACGTGATATCGAGAGACTTCCTCTGGATCAACGCGGAGTTTGGATTGATGAATCAACCTCTTCCTCAAAACCTACCCTCCCCCTCTTCGGAGAACCTGCCTCCCTCCCCTTTGGAGATGGTTCCCGAACTCCCCGGTTTGCCGAACTCAGGTAGACCAACCCCGAATCGAACCAGTTCCAAAAATCGCTCACCATTATTCATCGCTGCTCTGATTTCGGGGGTGATGCTCCTGCTCATTGGCGGCAGCTTAGTGGGCTACTTCTTTTTTGTCAAAAAGGCCACTCGTCCCGATCTGGTCCTTCATACGGTCAAACGAGAAAATCTGGAAATGACCGTGGTCGAAAGGGGAACCCTAGAAAGCTCGGAGAATCGCGAAATTGTCTGTCGTGTGAAAGCCGGCTCACGGGGGTCCTACGCTTCGACAATCAAATGGGTGATTGAAGATGGTAAATTGGTCAAAAAGGGCCAACCCATCATGATTTTGGATTCGTCCGCATTGGAAGATCAACATCGAGCGCAAAAAATTGTTCTCGGTCAAGCCGAAGCGGCCATGATCGCAGCGGAACAAAATTACCTCATCACGATCAATCAAAACGAAAGCGACATTGCCACAGCGTTAAACAATATACAACTCGCGGAACTCGACCTAGAAAAATACGTCGGCCTGCCCCGTAACACGCTCCGAAAACTCAAACAGGAAGAAGCCCGCCGGCTTTTGAGCGAGATGGAAGCCAGCCTTGATTCCTTTCTCAGCCGATACCAAGAACAATTTCCCGGAATGGATGGGGAATATCAACAGGCCCTCGGGGATATGTCCGGCAAAATTGAACTAGCCGAAGCCGACCTCGAAATGTGTAAGGATCGCCTCGCTTATTCCAAGCGGATGCAACTCAAAGGGTTCCTCTCGCCCACTCAGGTGGCAGCGGATCAATCCCGTTTAGAAAGCGCCCAAGAAACCCTGAAGAAGGTGCGTGGGGAACGCCAACTGTTGCAAAAATTCACATCGCAACGGACCGTCAAAGAACTCTCTACGAAAGTGCAAGAGGCTTGGCGGGCCTACGATCGAACCATCAAACAAGCCCACGCGAAGGAAATTCAAGCCGAAGCGGAACGAAGAACCAAACGAAATATCTACCTGAAGGAAGAAGAAAAACTCAACGATATCGAAGACCAAATTGCGGAATGCAAAATCCACGCCCCGCAAGATGGTATGGTGGTCTACAATGTGCCCGAATCCTCACGATTTGGCACTACCACCCAAGGGATGATTCAACAAGGTGCCAGCGTGCAAGAAGGGCAAAAGATGATGCGGATTCCCGACCTGCGTAAAATGCAGGTTGCGACCAAAGTTCATGAAGCGATGGTCGCGAAAATCCGGCCCGATGACCTTCGCTCCACCGGCTTTCAAGACATGCTCAAAGCCTCTCTGCTGTTCAATCCTTCACCGATGAACCGACTGCTCACCTTCCATGAATCGGTGTTAGATACCCTGCAAAGCAAATATCTGGACTACGAATACTATTTAGCCAGCCAAGGGCAAAAAGCCACGATCCGCGTGGATGCCTTTACGGATAAGGTCTTTACCGGACGGGTCCGCTCGGTCGCTACGGTGGCTTCGCAGCAGGACTTTTCCGCAGCGGATGTGAAAGTTTACCAAACGATTGTTTCGATCGATGAAGAAGTGCCAGGGCTGCGACCGGGAATGTCAGCCGAGGTGACCATCCATATCGATAATACCCTTCAAGATGTGCTGACCGTTCCGGTCCAAGCGATCTTAGGGGGGCCAGAAAGCGGCAAAACGCGGACCGTGTGGGTGATGACCCCAAAAGGCCCCCAACCCCGCGAAATCATCGTGGGACAAAATAACGAACGGATGGCCCAAGTGATTAGTGGATTAAACGAAGGGGACCAAGTGATCGTCAACCCCAAGGCGATCGTAGGGGATAAAGTCAAAACCCGCGAGGAACCCCCTGCCAAAGGTTCTCGACCCAAGGGGAATGCCCCTAAAGATGCTGCCGGCGGATCAAGTAAAGGAAAAGCCAAAGAATAGTTCTCACTCCAGTCCAATTGGCTTATAAAAATCACCTAAAATCGATCCGATTTGCTTAAAAAAACGTCTTTCTCCGGTTCAAGTGTGAAGCAATTCTCAGAAAAAGATTTCCACTTAATCTGGTTCCGAGTAAACTGTTAGTATCACCGGGAGGAATAGCGGTGGCTCGACTCATCGTGATCAAAGGCCCAGACGAAGGACGTCAGTTCGAGTTGGAACTCGACCACACTTTCACTATTGGTCGAGACCGAAGCAATAATATCATCCTGCACGATACCGAAGTTTCTCGCCGTCATGCCGAAATCCGTCCCAAATCGGGCGGGGGGTTTATCATTCGCGATGTCGGTAGTGCGAACGGAACCTTCCTCAATGCCAAACCCATAAAGGAGGCTCCCTTATCTCCGGGCGATCATCTCACCTTTGGGCAATCGATCTTAGTTTACTCGGCGCCCCGAGGGAGTAATCCCGGTTCGCCGCAAACCGCCATGGTCAAGGTGGTTTCCCCAAAGCAAGAAGCCCCCTCTTCGATTCTTCGTTCTATCGGTGAGGACGAAGGGAGCCGAATCCTTTCTCGGCCCGAACTGGCTGGGACCGATTGGCTCAAGGGGCAACTGGCCAACCTTTCCGTGATGTATGAAACCATCCAAGCGGTTTCCCACATTCTGGATTTGGATCAGTTGTTAGATAAGCTGCTCGAATTACTCCTAAGTTCCATTCCTGCGGATCATGGTTGCGTGATGCTCCGTAACCCCGAAACGCAACAGCTCGATCCCAAAGCGGTCCGCTACCGCGAGGGACTCAATCAGACCGAGCAAATGACCGTCAGCCGTGGCATTGTCGATCATGTGTTGCAACAACGGCACGGGGTGCTTCTTTCCGATGCCGCCAAGGATGATCGTTTTGCCAGCTCGAACAGCATTACCCGTTTCAAAATGCGCGAGGTCATTTGTGTCCCCATGAAGGGACGACACGAAATTCATGGGGTCCTCTTTCTGGATACGATCACCAACGCCAAACAACTACTCACCTCGGGAAGCACCGATACCGCCGGCCGATTCACCGAGGATCATCTGGCCCTAGCGATTGCGATTGCCCACCAAGCCGCGCTCGCCGTCGAGGAAACCCGTTACCACCAAGCCCTACTTCAGGCCGAACGATTAGCAGCCGTGGGACAAACCATCGCTGCTTTGTCGCACCATATTAAGAACATCATGCAAGGGATTGTCTTCGGCTCGGATATGGTCCGCACGGCCATGAAGGAGAAGGATGGCCCCCTACTCGAAAAAGGCTGGCGTCTCGTTGAGAAAAACCAAGCCAAAATTCACGAACTCGTTCTGGATATGCTCTCGTTCTCCAAAGAGCGGGAACCCACGATTGAATGGGTCGATTTGAACAGCATTGTGGAAGATGTGGTCGAAGTGCTTCGGGGGCGTGTGGAAGATGCGGGCGTTCGACTCGAAGTTCGCCCTGGTCCGGGAGTGAATCGCGTGCCTGCCGATCCCGAAGGGGTCCATCGCTCCCTATTGAATATCCTCACCAATGCAGTGGATGCCGTCGAAGGACGCCCCGATCCTTACATTGGGGTGCAGACCTTATTGGAACCCAATAACGAATGGGCCCGCATCATTATTCTCGATCATGGTCCGGGAATCCCGCCCGAGAAAATCGCCGACATCTTTCGACCTTTCGTGAGTACCAAAGGCTCTAAAGGTACGGGGCTAGGGCTTCCCGTGAGTCGGAAAATTATTCGCGAACACGGGGGGGATATTACCGTAGAAAGCAAAGTCGGCAAAGGCAGTAAATTCGTCATAAGAATTCCCATGCGTAGCCCTTACCTATCTGACCTTCATCAGACTTCGGAAATGCGTTCCCTAAATACTGCGGATTTGGAACGCGGAATCGACGGGAACGAGCTTCAGTAATCGTTTACCGAGCGTGCTTGGTTTCCAGTACCGATCGATGACCAATTACAATCGTCAAAAACGATATTTTTTTTCGGATCGGCACCTGAAATAATCAGAACTTTGAGCATATTGTTCATCACCCCTCAAAAAGTAACCAACAATTCCCACAGTGACCGAATGCTCTGAGCATTCACTACACAAGGAAGAATCGTTCTAAATAGGTGTTCGATGGTCTGTGTCCGCCGGCTCTCCGTATTGGCTTTGCTGATACTCGTTTTCACCTGCGGACCCGCTCCGGCCACAGACCATGAACATCTTCCTGCCGACTTGGCTTTGCGGCGCACGGTTTACTATTTACTCTCCACACATCCCGAATTGAAAGAGGGGTCTTGTGGGTTGTCGGTCTATCAAGGAGGAATTGTCGTTCTCTGGGGAGTGGTCCCGTCGCAAAATTGGTTGGACACGGCCATGAGGGCGATCCGTGATCTCGACGGCGTGAACAAAGTGGTGAATAAATGTCAGGTGACCCCGCCGCCGGACCCCGCTTTGGAACGATTCCAAGCCCGATTGAATAATGA
>CAZFDX010000568.1:0-2332 GCA_964518325.1 uncultured Alcaligenaceae bacterium
CTTTGAGTTCCGGCGCTTGGATTTCGGGCAATTTGACTTCAGGAAGGTTGATGTCAGGAGCGTGAAGTTCAGGGAGTTTCACCTCGGGGAGTTTGACCTCAGGAGCTTCGATTTCAGGGATTTTTACTTCAGGAAGTTTGATCTCAGGAGCGTGAAGTTCAGGGAGTTTGACTTCGGGAATTTTCACTTCGGGAGCTGAAATCTCTGGTGCTTCCAAATCGGTGATTTTCAAGCCCGATTCGACCTCGATGTTCGCAGGAATAATCTGTATTCCATTTGTGTTATTATCGTTTTCGGGCAAATCCCCTAAATCCAAGGTGGGCTTGCTGGGTTGAGCTGGTGGTGGGGTCGTCGGGTTGGTTCCGCCGATCAAAGAGGCTTTAGATTGGACTCGTGGGAAAATATCTTCGAGTAAAGGGGTCATCGGTGGGGTAATCAGATCGACTTGACCATCCGAAATTGTGCTCGGGACCACAGGGGGAAGGGGAGAGGGAGACGGTTGAACTTTCGAGCCTTCCGCTAAATTATTTGGCCGAGGGGCATTGACCGGAGTTTGTTTGGCCACGGCAGCAAGATGAGCGTTGATCTCATCGGCACTTGGACCAATTTTCGAGGGGGTCTCGCGTGGGTTGAAGCTCGCATTGGGGCGAGAATCATTATTCAACTGGACCGGTAAAGCCGAGACTTCTTGGCCCAAAGTAATATCCCAAATCCGCACGGTGCGATCCAGACTACTACTGGCAACAAAGCGACCATCCGGAGAAAAGGCAACCGATGTGACGACGCTGGTATGTCCCAAGAGTGAGAGTTTAACCTGTCCGGTAGAAACATCCCAAATCTTGACGGATTTATCCCAACCAGTCGAGGCTAACCAATGCCCATCGGGAGAGAAAACGACACTGGTGACTTCGCCGCCATGCCCGCGAAGTAAGGCCATCTCTTGACCTCGGGCCACGTCCCAAAGATGGATTGTGTGATCGAGTGAAGAGCTAGCGAGTAACGAACCATTGGGAGAAAAATCAACGGCAGAAACATCACCCGTGTGACCGGTGAGAATCTTGGCAGGGCCGCCGGCTCGGGGCCAAAGGCGTGCAGTTTTATCCCACGAACCGGAAGCAATCCATTTTCCATCGCGTGAGACCGCCACGGAGGTGACCATACGGGAGTGACCTTCCAGCACGGCCAAGGCGTGACCCGTCTTGGGGTCCCAAATGCGTACCGTGCGATCCCAACCCCCTGAAACAAGGAATTCTCCCTTGGGGCCAAAAGCAACTGCGGTGACCACACCGGAATGCCCTGAGAGAACGATTCCGGGTTTTCCATCGCTGACTTGCCAAAGGCGTATCGTCTTATCCCAGCTGGCGCTTGCCAACCAATCTTGGCCGGCAACAAAAGCGATCGACGAGACCACGCCACCATGACCTCTCAGGGTTAATCGTTCCTGCCCCAAGCTGACATTCCAGAGTTTGACCGTTTTATCCCAACTGGCTGTGGCCAGCGTCAAACCATCGGGGCTAAACGCAACAGAAGTGACATCGCCGGTATGGCCACGAGGAGTCTTTTCCGAGGAGGAATTCATTTTTCGTTCCGAGGGTTGAGAATTCACTGAAGCGTTTGTTCGTGAAGTTACGTTGGGTGTCGAAACCACAAAAATATCCGAATCCGAACCCGTTTGTTGTTCCTCAATCGGGCGAATGTTGACGGGGATCGGGCGAATCCGGTCGGTATCATCATTATTCGGATTCACTTTGGAAGCCATCTGCTCCATGATGGAACTGAGCGATTCCATAATCTCAGGGATAGGCTCGCCGAGCATTTGCCGAACTTCGGCACCCGAAAGACTGGCTTTGGGTACCTCATCCAATCGTTGAAGCTGAGGTAACCGAGGCAGTCCGCTCGGTGGAGTATTAAACAGATCGACTTGGTCGGTCTCGTTTGATGCCAATCCTAAATGTTGAGCCAACTTGGCGTATTGACGCGAGGCAACCGCCTGAGGCTGAAAGATCAACAAGGGCTTTCGAGCATCGAGTGCGGTTTGGACCGCCGGATCATAGGGGATTGCATGAGGTAACAATTGCGTGACAAAAACTTGTCGCAGTTCCGTTTCCCAAGGGCCTCCCAACGGTTCATTCGGAGGAAGCGTGAGCAATAGTCCCCGAAAGCGAACGGGGGAACCTTCTTCTTGAACCCCCCGAACCAATTTGGTGAAATTCGGTATTGCCTGAAACGCTAACGGTTCCGCACGAATGACCAAGAGAATCTCGTCAGAAACCCGAATGAGATTCCTGAGTTGCCCCCCCCCTAGGAAATTCGGAGTATCAAAAATAATTAA
>CAZFDX010000569.1:0-1738 GCA_964518325.1 uncultured Alcaligenaceae bacterium
CTTCTTTACCAAGGGGGGTGACTTGGCCGATGATCTTGGCAGGTGGTTGCCTTGGTGGAATTGGCTTCACTATGGCCCTCTTTATCAACGGCTTGGCTTTCCCTGTGGCCAGTTTCCCTGAATACGAAGCGGCCGGTAAAATTGGGACCCTTCTCGGCTCGTTGATTAGTGTCTTTATTGGTTCGATTCTCCTGCTTTGGATTTTACGAAAACCGGCCCCCCAGCAGCAGCATGATGGCAATGGGGAAAATGGCAACGGAGAAAATGAGCTTGCGGAAAAAGAGCTGGTAGCAAATGAGCCTGCAAAAAGTTAAAACTAAAGCAAGTTCCACAAGGGCGTAGTCGGCACATTCCCCGATGCTCCTCTCATCTGCTGACCATTTGACCACTCTGCATTCTTCACGCTCCGGCCATCTCGGAACCACTCTAATCGATTCGAGAGTTGGAAAGCTCATGAATCCATCTGAATTATCCCAATCGGAATGGTCCTGATCGTGAGAAACAAGGGGAGATTTCTTAAAAAAGAAGGTGGGATAAAAAAGAAAAAACGCCACGAGAAAATTCGTGACGTTAATCATGTTTCTTATTGGTAACCAATGAATATCAATGAGAAAAGCCGCCCGTGGGATTCGAACCCACGACCCCCGCTTTACGAAAGCGGTGCACTACCGCTGTGCTAGGGCGGCATTTATCTTATTGGAAGAGGGATTTTTTCAATAAGGAATAATCCCTTTGCTCCCATTTCGGATAATCCAATTTACTGAGAATACCCTCAAGGAGACTCTATAATCATAACAGGTTCACTGAACAGAGACAAGACGAGTCTAACAAGACTGTGAGAAAGAATCTCTAGCAAGCGTGCGAGAAAGAATCGGATGAGTATAAAAATTGGGATTGTGACGATTTCCGATCGGGCTAGTGCCGGTGTTTATGAAGATCGCGGCGGGCCTGCGATTTTAGAATTTTTGAAGGAGATTCTCACCTGCGATTGGCAACCGGTCAAACGGCTGATTCCGGATGAGCAACCGGTGATCGAATCGACTTTGATCGACCTGTGTGATCGCGAGCAATGTTGTTTGGTGGTAACAACGGGAGGGACCGGTCCCGCTCGGCGAGATGTGACCCCAGAAGCTACCGAAGCGGTTTGTGAACGCATCCTCGATGGTTTTGGAGAGCAAATGCGGGCTGTCTCGTTAAAGGTTGTACCGACGGCGATTTTATCGAGGCAAATCGCTGGCACACGGGGAAAGTCCCTGATCGTCAATCTGCCCGGAAAACCTTCCGCAATCCGCGATTGTCTGTTGGCGGTGTTCCCTGCGATTCCTTATTGCATCGATCTTCTTGAAGGCCCCTACCTAACAACCAACGAAAATCTGGTGAAAGCCTTCCGCCCCAAAAGCTAAATCATTCAGGGAGGTGATTAGTTCGGGGAGTTGATTTTTTGCGAAAGGTAAAGTGGTCTCAAGGTTGGAGGAGAGTTCTTAATCCCCGATGTTGTTTATTTATTTGGGTATTCAAAACTGACAAAGGCAACAGGCAACCAAAACCCTGAAAACTGTTAGTTTGCTTAGCTTTTGAACGATGAAGCTCGGAGTTTTTGTTGGGGGATAGAAGGGCTTCATTCATTAAATAGGGAAGGTTGTTGTAACATTTCATTGGATCGAAGCCAAGAAAGGTCTTTGCTAATCAATAACTCTGTCATCTCTGCATGGTGTGTATTCTTCATCGGAATCAATTC
>CAZFDX010000570.1:0-2532 GCA_964518325.1 uncultured Alcaligenaceae bacterium
GATAAGCAAGTCCCGTGACGCCCGATAAATTGCTTGACAGGGTCGCGGGCCGAGTCCCTACTCCCGGAGGCCAAGCCTTCACTGTTTTATCTTTTCCCCCCGTGTAGAATCTGCCATTGGGAGCAAAAATACTCGCTCGCACAGGTTCAGTGTGGTTGAAAGTCCGGCCCCGATCTTCTGGTTCCAATACTCCTCGGGCATAGGTACTATAAAGTTCAAGGTCCGTGCCTGTTGAATAAAATCGCAAATCATTCTGATCGAAAATAATCGTGGTCACGGTACCACCATGAATTTGTTCCGAATCGGAACGTTTAAATTTCTCTGAAGTTTCTGCTTGGTAAACCGAGATTTCACCATTGTCGTTCCCCACGGCCAACCATTTTCCAGTGGGGTCGGATGCCAGTGCTGTTACTGTGAATAAGTGCTTAAAAGTTTGTAAAATCCTTCCATCGTCTTGGGAAACGATGTAGCAATTTTCTTCACAGGCCACCGCAAGTCGGCCACCTGCTAAAGGTACTATTTGTCCCAAATTGGCGGGTAATTCTTCGTCCCACTCGCAGAGGAAAGGGTCCCCAATGGTGAATGGGACACCTTTCGGAGGTATTTTGTAAATGAAGCCATCATTCCCAGCAACAAAGAAGGTTTTATCGACGTGGGTTAATGAAAGCCCTCCACAGGGGAGGGGAATAGATTTCAGTTCGAGAGTTTTTGCGTTGAGAAAATAAAGGGATGAGGGTTGATCTTCTGGAAGAACGGTCACAAATATCAGTTGGTTATCTAAACCAATAATCCCTTTAATTTCGCCACGATATAACAGCGCACGATTCAAAACTTGCATGATTTTCACCCCAAGTTGGTGAAAAGGATGATATCACCTCCAAAACAAAAAAAAAGGTTGGTAAGTAAAAATTTTCCAACGAAGATTGTAATGTATCTTCCCTACGAATGGATGCAAAAATTGATACCTATTACCTCGATTATTTCCCTTATTACCACGATGATTTCCCATTAGTGGATAACAAACAAGATTTCATATTGCATAGGGTTGGATCATCAAAAAAATTGATATTTCTTATTGATGTTGATAATATCACGTTTTGGGGGTATCTCTTAAAACTTAAATCCAGACTGAGGTTATCGATCCCAATTCAAAACGATCTTCCCGATATGTTTTCCCGTTTCCAGATAGTGTAATGCTTCGGGTAGTTGATCCACCGAAAAAATTCGATCGATGATTGGTCGATCGGGATAGTAGGAATAACTATCCACAACCGATTCTAATTCCGAACGAGGCCCTACAAAAATCCCTCGTAGGGTGATTCCCTTCATTATGATAGGCATTGGGTTGAAGTGACCTTCGCCAGCTAAGACACCAATCAAGGCGATTTGGCCTCCCGATCGAATTGCCTTGAGGGAGCGATCCAACGATGCTGGTCCACCAACTTCAATGATTCGATCGACCCCGATTTGGTCGGTCCTTTCACGAATCCATTTCTCCCAATCAGGGTTTTTTCGGTAGTTCCAAATCTCGTCGGCACCAAGCTCTTTCGCTTTCGCCAACTTAGTATCGTCACTTGAAATCACAAAGATATGCGAGCCTTCTTTTCGGCGGGCGTATTGTAGGGCAAAAAGGGAGACTCCACCGGTCCCTTGAATTAAAATTCGTTCCGAAGGGAGTAAATTCTGTAAGGCCATGCTCGCCGTTACGGCGGCACAAGGTAACGTGGCGGCTTCCTCGAAACTGAGGGTATCGGGAAGTGGTACCAAACTTTGCTCGTGACAGATCACTTGTTGAGCGAAGACTCCGGAAACCTCGGCTCCTCGGGCCGATTGCCGTGCTTCATCTGTGATAGGTCCGCTGTGCCATTTCGTTGCAAAGGTCAAAACCACCCGCTGACCCGTTGTCACACGTCTTACGCGATTCCCACATTCTGTCACCACGCCCGAAGCATCGGAACCAATCACACACGGCAGTTTCAGACGGGGATGATACTTTCCCTGAACGATCAGTAAATCACGATAGTTCAAAGAAACCGACTTGATCTGAACGCGAACCTCATCTTCCCCCAAGGCGCCCTCGGGTTGTTCAACTAATCGGAGCTGATCGATCCCGAACTGGGGAAGAGTCCATGCAAGCATATCGATTATTCCATTGCTAAACGGGATTGGTGATGCCGGAGTGAGTGATCGATCAACGTCAATGCAACCATCGCTTCGCCCATCGGTATGAAACGGGGCAGAAGACAGGGGTCATGGCGACCTTTCGTTAGAAGTTCGGTCGGTTGTCCCTCACGGGTCACGGTTTTTTGCGGTCGGGGGATACTGCTCGTTGGCTTGATGGCGACTCGGAGAATGATCGGTTCGCCGCTCGAAATGCCCCCGAGCATTCCACCATGATGATTCGATTCTGTCCCAATCCGATCCCCTTTGGGAATGAAAGGGTCATTGTTCTCCGAGCCGAGTTTCGTCGCCACGGCAAAGCCGTCGCCATATTCAAAACCCGTCACGGCTGGGAGCGAGAGTAATGCTTTC
>CAZFDX010000571.1:0-10144 GCA_964518325.1 uncultured Alcaligenaceae bacterium
CCACCGCAATAAAGGGGGATTCGCTTACTTCTATCGTGTTGAGATCATTCCTGTTATCGCGCAAACGAATCCGACTATCCCTCCGTCCCAACAATTTACTCAGGCCCGTCACGCCGTCTCGGTACCGAAGGGACACCGGACTGCCAACCTGATTAGCGTGGAACGTCGCGATTGGGGCGGCGATCTCACTTCGCTTGTCGAAGGATTACCCGCGAAGGTCACGGCCTTTACGGAACCGGTCCCCAGTAATCTTTCGGTGATTCCTTACGTTTTTGAAGCTGCCGCCGATGCTCCCTTGGGTACGGGTTTGCTCAAGTTCACTGCCAAGCCCGCGGATGAAAAGATCGTTACCAACCCCAATTTCTACCAAACCGCAGAATTGGTCTATGGACCTAACAACGTGGTCTTTGCGCAGCGTCAAGAATCTCGTGCAGTGCTGACGGTCAGTGAAGCGGTACCGTTCAAAATTTCGATCGTTGAGCCAAAGGTTCCTCTCGTTCAAAACGGTGCCATGAATCTCAAAATCGTCGCCGAACGAACCGGAGATTTTAAAGGGCCTATTACCATCGTTCCGCTCTATAATCCGCCTGGGATTGGCGCTGCAGGAAGTGTCACGATCCCCGAAGGACAAAACGAGGTTCTGCTTCCTATGAATGCTGCTGGGAATGCTCCTCCCCGAAAATGGAAATATGTGGTCCAAGGGTTCGCAACGGTGGGTAATGGCCCCGTTTGGGTATCTTCTCAACTGGCCACCATCGAAGTGGCCCCCCCCTACATGAGTTTGGCAATCGAAAGAGGAGCGGTGGAACAGGGCAAAGAAACTCAAATGTTCGTCAAACTGACGAATACAAAACCTTTTACCGGCAACGCCAAAATCCGTTTGATTAATTTACCGCCGAAAACAACCACTGTGGAATTGGACATCACTAAAGATACCAAGGAAATTGCCTTTCCGATCAAAGTGGAACCGACCGCACCGGCAGGGACTCACCGAAATCTTTTCTGTCAAGTGATTGTGCCCGAAAATGGCGAGACCATTTTGCATAACTTGGGTTCGTCTGAATTACGGATCGATGTTCCTCTACCGCCTAAGAAAGATGCCCCCGTTGTGGCCACTCCCATGCCGACACCAATGCCTATGCCAAATCCGATGGGGATGCCTCCGAAACGGCTCACCCGATTGGAACAACTCCGCTTAGAACAAGAAGAACGAGAAAAAGCCCTGAAAATGGGAATGGGAACAACGCCTCCCCCTGCGGAACCGAAAAAGAATTAATATCCGTTTCTTTGCTTGATTGCTTGATTTCCCTCAGATCGTTTCGGTTCATTCCACTTGTTCGATGATTTCCCCTCTGCTACAAATAACTCCTTAGTTCATTGCTTTGAATAGGAGATTGCCCGTTATGTCACTTCTCCAAACTTGTCTGAAATTGGTTCGCAAATATGGCGTTGCTACCAAAGTTGTTGCCAGTGGTGTTCTCAACGTCGTGGCTCCCAGAAGTAATACGCTGGTTGACCTTGCGGGCCAAGCAATCGAAGCCGCCAGTCATGCGAGCGAGGGACTCGTTGAGGAACAGTTCCGTCGCGAATTGCTCGCTCGGGTCAATCAAAACGAAGCCGAACTTGCTCGGCTCGAACAACTGCTGGAATTTCTCGTTGGTCCTTTGGCTAAGGTCTGCGATCAAGCTGCTAAGTTCGCCAATCAACCGCACGACTTGCCCGATATTGTCAACCGAGCCATCGCTGCGGACCCCTCGCTGAACCAAGTGCTGCACCAGATCGGAAATCTCAAGGAACAATTTGCCGTCTTTCAGGCCGACATCCGTCGCTTGGCCGATCGACAAGATGAGGCCGATGCCGAGCTACTGCGGCAACCGTCCGATACTGCCGAATCCAAAACATCAGATACAAAGGTACCAACAGTAGAAACGAAAATTCCATTACCCGAGTCGCCAACTCTACTACCGGAACTGCCAATAGAAACCACAAAAAAGCATCTTGGGGAGGATGACTCTATTCCGTTTCGGTCGGATAGCCAATCTAATTCAGACGATCCTAAACAAGACACCAATGGGGTTGATATTGTTCAGCGACCGACAATGATGAAGCCAAAAGCAAAAAAGATGCTGTTTTCTCTGCTTATGATCGCTCCGATTATTGTCGTTGCTCTAAGCATCCTATTATCTAAATTCACGATTCTTTTTGCCAGAAAATCAAATCAGGAAGACCCTGAGTGGCAGAGAACTGCCGTTTCTGACCAGAAGACCGCACCCCCAAACAATCAATCATATGAGTGGGTTCCCGAGTGGCAGAAAGCAGGTGCTGAGATCGGCTGGATGGGTCAAGACAGTTCGGGTAGTCTCAGATTCCAAGAGAAAGCCGATGGGCTAATGCAACCGATCCGAACATTTCGTTTTTCCAAATGGCAAGAACCCACAATACCGAACTTGCCCGAACCGGATGAAGCATTCGGCCTTGACCTGAGTAACACAGGAATCAACGATGCCGGCTTGAAAGAAGTAGCCAAGCTAAAGGGACTACAATTGCTGGACCTAAGTTTCACCGAAGTGACGGACGCAGGACTGAAGGAATTGAACAGGCTGCCCCGCTTGCAATCGCTGTCACTTCGGAACACTGAAGTGACGGACACAGGGCTGAAGGAGTTGGCCAAATTGAACAGCTTGCAATCGCTGCACCTTGGCAATACTCAAGTGACGGACATGGGGCTGAAGGAGTTGGCCAAACTGACCAATTTGCAATCCTTGTACCTTTGGAATATCCAAGTGACGGACACGGGGCTGAAGGAGTTGACCAAACTGCCCAGCTTGCAACAACTGTACCTTGATGGTACCCGAGTGACGGACACAGGGCTGATCCATCTAGTCAAGCTGACTAATCTGCAAACGCTGTACCTTTATGACACCAAAGTGACGGATGCAGGTTTGAAGGAATTGACTGGGCTGAAGTTGAAGACTCTCAAACTTCCTGAGCAAGCTCAAACCGACTTGGGTCTGAAACACTATTTGGCAGCAACAGAGACTCCTTCTGAGTTAGATTTGACTAGGTGGGAAGTGACGGACGCAGGTTTGAAGGAGTTGAAAGGGCTGACCCGCTTGCAATCCCTGTATATTGGTGGAACGCAAGTGACGGACGCTGGGCTGAAAGAGTTGAAAGGATTGACCCGTTTGCAAACGCTTTACCTTTTCCGCACCCGAGTGACGGACGAGGGATTGAAGGAGTTGAAAGGGCTGACGAGCTTGCAATCACTGCACCTTGCCGATACTCAAATAACGGATGAGGGACTGATCCATCTGGTCAACTTGATGAGCTTGAAGGAACTATATCTTGCCGACACCCAAGTGACAGACGCAGGACTGATGCATCTGACTGGGCTGCCCCACTTGCAAACGCTGCACCTTGCTTTCACCCGAGTGACGGATGAAGGATTGCACGAGTTGGCCAAGCTGACCGGCTTGCAATTGATGCACCTTGGCGGCACGCGAGTGACGGATGAAGGATTGAAGAATTTGAAAGGGCTAACCCGTTTGCAAGAGCTGTACCTTACCGATACCCAAATTACCGATGAGGGAATTAGGCTTCTGAAACAGGCATTGCCGAATTGTAATATCAGCAAATAAATGGGAATGGTTTTTCGCGGGGGGGGCGGCATACGTTGCTCTTTTTTGTGCAGTGCAAGGAAGGACCCTTTCGCTCCCAATGGTGGATTGTGCGCAAAGAGGAGTCTCGTTGGCGATGGATTATTCATTCTGACCGTGAGTTTGGCAGCACTACAACAGGCACCTTGAAGTTGCTCTAAGATTTTGGAGGAGGAATAAGGAGTTGCTCCCATTGAGGGGGGGGGGCAAAAGGTTGACAAACCTCAGCGATCGATTCTCCTAATTGAGGGATTTGCGACTCGGCAAGGACCCCGAGTTTTTTGAATGCCCCAAGGGCCAAAGTGGGAATCCGTTCGGCCGGTAGTTGCATGATCCGGCAGCAGGTCGCATCAACAGCAACAAGGTCCATCCCCATCACCACCACATGAGCTTCTTTGGGATTCCCCACGAGTGGGCCGTCTCCTTCCATCCCTACGATTCCATCGACAATCGCCAAATGAGGAGTTTGCGTCAAGGCAATGTCGATAATCGAATTATGGATTCCACGCCAATGAAGTTCATTCTTGGGCCAACCATAGCATATTCCGGGCATGGTTCCGAACAGATTTTTCAGGCTCAGGGTTGCTACGGCCCAATGATGTGTTTTCATTTTGGGTAGGGAGACAAAAACCTCGGCATCGTTAATGGTCCGAGTGAGATAGAGATAATCGAGACCGGTTAGCCTCCCTAGATTGGGGACTTTGATTGGCTCATCATGATTGAGGTCCACAAAGCGAACCTGATGTTTACGAAGTACCTCACCCAAGCCGGAAGTTTCCACTAGAAATTCCACATTACGCCAATGGCCCGGCCCTTCGGCTACGGTGATACTCGCAGCCCCTTCATCTTTGAACAGTTGAATCACCGCATCGATAAATCGAGGGTCGGTATTAATGGGTTTATTCGTCCGCCATTCCACCAAGTTCGGCTTCAAGACCACTCGTTTCCCTGCGATTGGCAAATAGGGTCGAAAAGAATCGAATTGTTTTTTCAGGATCGATACTAATTGCTCATCGTATCGGGCACGCGCGATATGAACCGCATTTGTCAAAGGGGGTTGCCGAACCGCCCCCAGACCGCTGATGACAAAATTTCGGATGCGTGATTTGATCCGAGTGAAGAACCCCTCGGGAGGTAACTTCTCTAAATCCACATTACCAAGGGGGGGGGCATCGATCGCAAAGTTAGAAATTTCGGGTAAACGAAAAGGATTCGAGGGAGCTAATCCTAATACAGTCAAGGCCAATCGAATGGTACCGATGGGTTTGTCTGCTGCAAGATGTTTCTGATACTGCTCGTCCAAGGTTTGACGAAGCTCGGTCGTGGGTTGATCATGAGCATCCAAAGCTAAGATCGCCCACCCCAAATGTTCTAAATCGGGCCGTTCAAGGGCGGCCTTTCTGAGATAGTGCAGCGACTGTGTGATGCGTGGATGCTTTACCCCTTGTAATGCGAGTAACATTAAGGCCGAAGGGGTCGGGATCGGCTCGGTCGGGGAACCGAGAACTTGTTTGTTCCCGTAATTCGCCCCCCCCTCTTCAAAGGCCCGATCCAACAACAAGCGCATCCCTTCTTGAGTTCGTCGATGTTCCCCATAGCCACAGGCTCGAAGGGCCATCACACTCCAAGCAGTGGGTTCGACCCAAGAGAAATTATTGATCGCCCAAGGCCAGCCGACCCGTTTGGGATTGATATCTAAAAGATTCGCGATTTCGGGGTCTTCTTTGAGCGTTAATCCGGGTAAGTATAAAATTCGTTGAAGCGATTTCTCTAACTCTTCACGAGGATGTTTCCATGCAGCTCGTGCGAAGAGAACCATCGGGGTGGGCCAAACGGCTTCGGGGCGCCCCCGATCTAGACGATAGGCCCCCGTATCATCTTGTTGGAGTTGCAAGGCAGCCCAAGCCGAAGCGACTATCGAGGAATTTTCAGAGGCATGAGCAACCAAGGCCAACAGACTGAGTGCAGTAGGTTCCAAATGCAGCGGTTGACCGAAAGCATAGCCCCAGCCACCAGAAGGTAAGGCCATGCTCACCAATCGAGCGAAAGCATGTTCTGAGGAATTCAAGCTGCCCCCCCCCCTCTTTTAGAGAAAATCTTGGTGGTTCCAATAATTCACGATGGGATATTAGAATAATTTATCAGGGATTGCAGGTAGGCTTGTAAATCCATCCAACAAACTCCGAAAAGAAATCGTCAACCTCATAAAAGATCGACTTTTTTGAGAGGGTATCGAATGAGTTGAGGGGATGTTTCCCAAGCCCACACACTGTATCTTTAACAATCTATAGAACGGATTTCGGTTTGAGGATCGCCTCCCGTCACATGGACTTGTCCTTGAGCATCGATATACACATTCACCTCACTGCGGACCCCAAATTCCGGAAGATAAATACCCGGCTCGATCGAAAAACAGGTTCGTGGCATGACCAAGCGTTCCTCACGCGTTTCAAAGCCATCCATATGGGCACCGTTGCCATGTGTCTCTTGCCCGATGTTGTGCCCCGTGCGATGGGTGAAATACTCGCCGTACCCTGCCTCTTCAATCACTTTTCGGGTCGCCTGATCGACCTCCCATCCTTGCAGGGGGCGTTTTTGAGCATAGGCTTGTTTCACACAATCGATACCGGCATCCCGAGCAGCAGCCACAATCTGAAATATCTTTTGATACTTCTCAGGGGGATTCGTGCCAAGGTAAGCTACCCGCGTTAGATCACTATACACCGCACGGGGTCGATTCAATTTCGCCCACAGATCAATCAAAACAAAATCGCCCTTCCGGATCGGGGAATTATGTTCCGGTGACGGGGCATAGTGGGGATCGCCAGAGTGAGGCCCTACCCCCACAATCGGAGGATGATCGGTCACGAGACCATGTTCAGAAAAATGAGCCATGATGCGATTTTGCACATCGATTTCCGTCGTGGAGCCGTTTTTCCGAACCTGTTCCGAAATAAAGTCAAAGGCCACCTCAAACGCACTTCGGGTGTGAAGGGCGGCTTCGCAGTGCATTTGCCATTGTTGTTCATCCCAAGTGGCTTCAAAAAGTTGAATCAAATCCCCTGAGGGGACAATGTCCACTCCGAACGATTTGACTAATTCCACAGTTCCGGCATCGACCCGTGAAATATACGGGTTCGCATTACGGGGAACATATTCCATAGCAACTTTGCGATGACCTTTGAGCAATCGTCCCACGCCGGCCTCTAATTCTTGCCATCGTGTGTAGGTCGTCGCTGTGCCTGGATGCTGATCCAAGGCTGCTGGTTCAATCTTATGAACTAACTTCTGAGGTTCACCTTTTTGGGGAATGAGATAAAACCACCGCCGCGAAAGATGGGCATTTTCAGGGAATCCCAACACTCGACGAGCAAGGATATTCAAGCCCCGAAAATCGTAAAGCAACCAAGCGTCGAGATTCATTTCGGCCAGAGCTTTTTGAATGGCAGGTAAGTCAATCATTTTTTATCTCAGCAAAGCATGGAATGGATTCAGTTTACGAAACTCTATCGGGTCGAGAAGAAGGAAACAATGCTCGAACCATCGCTTGAAGAATCATTCACGAGCAACCATTATTAATTTGCCTGATTCAGCAATCCTGACGGCTTAGGAATCGACCGGTGTGCCATCGAGAAAGGAAAGGTGAAAACGCGGATCGTTTGATGAAACGAACTAAATTTGGCCAATCGACTGACGAAGGGGTTTGAGTATTTGGGGCAGAATGAAGGTCTCGGCGAATTCTTGGGCCATGGCTCGTAATTCTCGATAGACCTCAAAAAAGGTTTTATTCCCTAAACGTCCCCAAATTTGCGTGACGGCCAAGTACACACTCAGGGGGGATTCGGGAAAAAATCCGGTTGCAACTTGGGCGGCGTTCGTTCGTGATTCGACCCAGACCCGAGCTTGAAGCCGACACTTCGGGTCCAAGGCCACCACCAAAGCCGGCTCGAAATGCAAGGCTTTTCCTCCCGCATAATTGAGAAGCCCCTCAAACGGAGTTCCCGAAGCGAGGGCGTCGGCTATCACTTCATCATGATTACCCTGATACAAATAGTCGAATGAAAAGACGAGTTCGATCGATTCACAATTCAGGGAGCCAACATTCAAATGATAGGGAGACAATTCTAACACTCGTTCATGAAGTTCATCGGCCTCTTTGATGGACTGGGGGTTATCAATCATGCTGACAACTTTTCGCTTATCCAACACAATGGCCTTATGGGTTTCGTTGTCGTTGTCTTCTTCAAGGATAAACTCGCCAGTTTCGCGTTGTTCGAGATCAGTCAGTTCGGGATAGCGTTTGTTGAGAGTGTCGAAGAAGTGAAGAACCGTTTCCGCAGAGTTGGGTAAATCGAGTTTTGTATGAAGATACAGATACAGGCCAAACTCGTCACAGGCCGAGTAATATGGATTCATTCGATCCCCCATGTCAGAAAGGCGAATTGGGTGAATGTTTTAGGTGAGAATCACCTTTGGCCAATTCTGATTGGCTTGAGGAACTCTGTAAAGGAGAAGTTGGGCAGGAATTGCCGAAGATTGATACTTCCCCGCGCAAGACCCGTTATTTTCGTTATTTTGTGCACCGGATGGGTTTGATCGTCGCACTATCAAAATGAATTTCCGATGAAGCTCTTAGGGCTGAAGGGCTTTTTGCACCCAATCTCGGAGTTCCTTCGGCGTGCTGGTTTCCATTTTGAGATTCTTGGAACATTTTTGTCGAATGACTTCTTGTTCCTCTTTGCTGACGGTTTGGTTCAATCCATTTACGGGCAATTCAAGGAGCAATTTTTTCTGGGCAGCCAATTCCCACAACGGTGGCAGATCACCGAATCGGGTCACTTGAGGAATCATCACATCATGGGAATGATACACAAACGGGGATTTTAATAACGATCGATATTCCCATAATCCCCCTCGGGAAATGATTCCCTTAATTTCTGGACGAAATAACGAGGCCAAAACCGCAAGGGTGGAACCACAAGTATCGCCTAAGTGTGGGGGGGGGGTCGCATCCATAGGAACTGCGGTCTCGCGTTGATTGTTGTTCAAGCTCAACGATTCTCCCCAAAGAATTATTTTTTGGGGATCAATTTGTTTATGCGATTTCAGAAAATCCACAACCGCTAGGGTATCCTCCAGACGTTGCCCCATCACGGGCGTGCCGTGCATCTGTTCGGTAGCGGAAATACTCACGAGAGAGCTTTGCCGGCCCCGATCATTCCCAAGGCGACCCTCCCCCGTCCATCTCGGATCGAAAAGGCAAATCGCAATCTCACTTTCTAATAAGAGTTGAATGGTCTCTTTATTTTGAGTCAGAAATAGGTCCTTGCCTAAACCAGTGATACCCACGACGACGGGTCGTTTTTTCTCTTCTCGACCGGTTAGCAACAAAATAGGAACGCGATGCCCCCGATCCGAAACGGTCGTCCATTTTTCGAGTTTGTATCCTTTGAATTCTTCGGTCGATATTTTTTCGGAATCGCCCTTGGGAGTATCCCAAGCTAAAATTTTCTGCCAATCGGTACAAAGTTGTTGCCGACGTTTTTCCTCAGGAAGTTGACGGAGCTGCCCGTTGTATTTTTCCGTCTGTTGGGTGGCATGCTTCCAAAGCAAAAGCGGGTCGGTTGAAATCGTCTTTTTGGCCTCATCGGTCCAGCATAACAATTCCCGCGAGGGGCGACGATCTTTGGTTTCTTCTACCTTCAGATCAAGCCATTTTTCAAAAGCAGTGTGGATGGCCTTGCGATGTTCCAAACCGATGTTATTGCAATGAGTAGATTCAGGGGCCGAACCGGTCACGCTCCCTCGACCATGAGTCGATGCCAAGAGATCGCTGCCGGCCCATTTCCAAATTTTCTGATAGCGTGTCCAAACGGGATCGCGTTTTTCGTCCCAAGCGAATTCATGAGCATGAATCAACCCCCTTGGGGCGATCGAAGCCACAATCACCCAAGGCAAAAATCCCCCTTGGGCCGATCCTGCGATATTACGGGTCGATTCCCAGCTACCACCGCCGAGATAATTGAACGATTCCTCGGCATCCTCAGGGAGAGGATATTTGGTTTCGGGTTGTGGGCCTCCGAAATTAAAGGGAACCAGATATTGAATTCTCGGGTCAAGGGCGGCTGTGACGGCCGCGGGGTCCCCCCCCCCTGCTACGGCCCCGAGAAGGATAATTTTTTTCGGATCGACGTTCTTCTGCTTCAGTAACACATCCAGACCACGCATGGTATCCCAAGCAAACCAACCGATCAAACTTTCACCCAATAAACTCAGTTGCATTCCTGTGAAATATCGGAACCAATAATCTTGTCGGCTCACTCGAAACGGTTGCGGATAACTTTTCTCGTCAACGAAAGGATGGGTTCTCCGTTCGCCATGACCAAATAAATCGGCCACCAAAACGGTGGCACCGGCCCGCGCCCAAGTGACCCCCATATCTTGCAATTCACCTTCGGTTTTTGGGTTGTGATGACTGTGGATAATGA
>CAZFDX010000572.1:0-3654 GCA_964518325.1 uncultured Alcaligenaceae bacterium
GCTCATAATTAACCCCGCTCCCAAGGTGGCAAAGGTTCGACGTGTGATCGGTTCCGACATGATGGTTCTCTCCTAGAGAAGGTTACTTTTTCTGTGGGGGCGGTTCCGTTAATGAGGCCAAGAACTCGACTAAATCCCGTATATCGAGTTTACTCAGTTTGGTCACAATATCTTCGGGCATGCCGGATTTCGCGGCTTTGCGGGTGTCGATTTCGTCAATCGGAATCACATGCAGCTTCAGTTCGGCATCAATCAGTCGAAGTTCTTTTTTATCTTCTCCTTTAATCACACCGGTGATCGTTTTTCCGGAAAGGGTCGTGACCGTAAGCGATTCGTACCCTTTCGCGATTTGTTTATTGGGCAACACGATCGATTCCAACAGATATTCTCGGGTTTTATCTTTCGCGACCCCATTCATAATGGGGCCTACCTCGCCGCCGACCCCATCGAGTTTATGGCATCGGGCACATTGAACCTCGGCCTTGTTAAGGAAAATTTCTCGGCCTCGGGCTTTGTCGCCGCCATAAAGCGTTTCTCGATAGTTGGCCAAATCATCTCCCTTGGGACGGTTGGCTTCATATTCTTTGAGCCGTTGGGCAATTCGCGGAGATTTCGACAAACTGGCCGCCATGAGAATATCCAGCGCGATCTCATTGGGGGCCTTTTTCTCTTGCAGGTTTTTCAGCCATTTTTCCAATAATTCGACGGCCTCGGGGCGATCGATTGAAGCTAACAAAGAGAGAGCCGTTTGTTTTTCGACCAATGCACCGTTATCGAGCACCTGAGTAAAATCTTGAATGACCCCAACGGGATCGGACTTGAGGAGAACCCCCCGAGCGGCCGCTCGAACGCGATCTTCTTTCGAGGTTAAGGCGGTTCGCATTGTCTTCGAGAGGTTCGGGTCTTTGAGCGAATCGACGGCTTTGCTCGCTTCGGTGCGGGCAAAAACAAGGGCCTTTTCATCGAGAATAATTTTGGTTAATTCCGGAATCGCTTCAGTGATTCCTAACCGGCTCACGGTGGGGCACAATTCTTTCCACAAAGATTCCTGAGCGAATAGGGGTTGCAATTGCGCCACCACTTCCCCCCGAATGCTCTCAACGGGCCTTGGTTTGAGCGATTGTGTTAAGCCATTGATGTAATCGCGACGCGGCGGATTGAGCCATTCGCCGAGCATCTTCACGGCCAAGGTCCGCACCGCCAAAGGTTGCGAAGGATCGGCAGCAAATTTCGCGAGACTTTTGGCATTTTGCGGTTGCCCCAAAACAAAGTGGGCGCTCGCTGCCCGATACTGAACCGTGATGGGAACATCCTTTTGCCCAAGTTTTTCCGCCAAGGCAGGGTAAACATCGAGCAACGATTCATCGATGATCGCACGGGCCGATTCTGCAACCACTCGTTGCGAGGCGTCGTTCAGGAATTGGGCGACTCCGAGATGTTTTTGGCGTCGTAATGCGACAACGGTAGCTAAACGAACCGATTCGGAACCCTCTGCTTTCAGGGCGATTAATTTCTCGGAATCGATGTGTTGGGCCAACAGCATGACCCCTGCATGTCGCAGATAGGGGTCTTTGTCCGCATTTTCGCTCAGCAGTGTTTTGGCAGCTTCGAGGATTTTTTGAGCGGTCTTTTCGGCTTTGGTTTTCGGAAGTTGAGCCAAAGCGAGGGCCGTCATCATCCGCACTCGGGGTTCTTTATCCCCCAGCAATGGCACCATTTTTTCGGGGTCGCTCGATGGGGAATCGCCCAAGGCGCGAATCGCATTGGCACGAATTTCGAGTTCGGTATTATTCAAAAGAAGATACAAAGGTTCCAGTGCTTTCGGGTTTTGCCGCCCCATGATTCCGAGCGCCCAAATGGCATGGATGCGAGGAATCAATTGGGTTTCGGTCTTAAGGTAATCGGCAAGGGCCGTGATCCCTTCGTTCCCTTTGTCGGCCAAGGCAAAGTGCGCTTCTTGCCGAACATCGCGATGAGGGTGCTTCAATAGCCCCAGTAATTCCGCAATCGATCGCTTGTCGAAACCTTGGGCCAAAATTTTCTTGGCTTCGGCCACGGCTGGGTTTTCCGCAGCTTTCGGATCGGTCACCTTGTAGATTCGTCCTTTCCCATTCAGGTCCCAGCCTTCGACCCAATCCGAAATATACAGCGCAGAATCCGGCCCAAAGTCGCAATCGGTTGCCAAAATGTTCCAAACGAATTGGTGCGGGTTCACCATCTCGAACGAGGCCCCCTTCGGTTTGGTGGTAAAGGCCCAAATGCCACTGCCGTTCGAGCTACCTCGGAAATCGCAAAGGAAGAAATAGCCTTTGTACTTATCATCCAGACCGATTCCGGGATAATGGGTGAATCCCGAGGGACCATCCGCAAAATTCAACAGAGGAGGTAACAGGTACGCGGGTTGATCGGGATTTTGTGGATGCCACAACTTTTCATAGTTCCAAGGGCCGCGATTTTGTTGCTTAACGGTCGCATCGTGAAAGCCGCTCCCATATTGGTAGCCGATCCGCCAACCACTATCGCCCCCGTAAACAATATGTACAAATCGTGCCCGATCGCCGGAATCCGAGTTGTTATCGACGGTGAACAAATTGCCAAAATCGTCGAAGGCCAACTCCTGAGGGTTTCTTAAACCGAATGCAAACACTTCAAGATGACTCCCGTCAAGTTCACATCGCATGACGGTTCCAGTATCGGGATAAAACAGAGTTTTGCCTTCCTTGGTTTTGACGTTCATTCCCCGATCCCCGAGACTAAAATAAAGCCGACGATCGGGACCGATTCGCAAACCATGCAGGTCATGCCCGATAAAGGCTGTGTGAACGCCGTAGCCCTGCGAGAGTGATTCTTTCACATCGGCATAACCGGTCGATTTGGTATCTTTGAGTTTCCAGAGGTGAGGAATGCAGGTGAAATAAACTTCCCCATTGCGTGCCAACAGACCCGCCCCGAGACCATCTTCGGCTTTACCAAAATCGTCGGCAAAAACGGTGGAGCGATCGGCCCGACCTTTGCCCGTTGTATCTTCAAGGAAGCGAATCCGTTCCCGTTGGGTTTCGTAAATGCGAGAGAAATTTTTCCCCGCATCTTTCTTGTAAAGGGCCACCCGCTCCTCGACGGTGCGCAAAGCAATTTCGTCATCCAACCAATGCATGTGGCTACGGTTGTCGGTCGTACCGCGAGAGTGCCGAAAAGTTTCGGCCACATAGCAGCGGCCTTTTTCATCGAAGCAAAAGGCCACCGGTTGCGCCAACATCGGTTCCGCTGCCCAAACGCTGATGTTCAGGTTGCTGGCCCGTTTGAATTTGGGGATCGCTTTTTCGGCTTGATCCGATGCTTTGGCCAGCGGGGGATTGTAATTCGATTTGGGGGGTTCGGGATTGGCCGATACCGTGCTGAGTACGCTCAAGCTGCAGAGAAGTGTACTCAGCCCTGCAACAATTGTCCACACAAAAGGTATTAGTAGGGAACTCCTGTTGAGGAATGTGATGGGATCCATATAGTTTTTGGCATATGTTAATGTTAGGAGACTTGGCCGAAAACAAAGTAGCTAATTCCAACCCGTGAGCTTTCACAAGATGCACCAACACTTTCGGGCTTGCTGTCGCGTTAATGATGCCGTATCGCCAACAGGACATCGCACATTCAAAATTT